>DATHAN010000261.1:0-4632 GCA_035296645.1 Thermoleophilaceae bacterium | reverse complement strand
CGGAGGCGGCTCAGCAGCGCAGGTATGACCAGCAGTCCAACAACCCCTCACCACAAGGCGAAGTAGGGGCACCGTACCAGCCGCCGGGGACGGTGCCGTGCCCTGCCGCGCCCTGGCCCTCGCCTCGTGGGTGCGCGCCAGAAATGCGCCAGTAAACACCCCTCCCGAGCGGTTTGGAGCCTTCTCCAGCGGTCTTGATTCCGCTCTAGCAAGCCCAAAAGCGCTCTATAGAGGGGAGCCCCGCAGGTTGTGAGCGCCGGCCGCCGCGATCTCGAGGGCTCGCTTGGCGTCGGCCTGCCCGCGGACGTCGCCTAGATCCTCCTCGATCGGCTCGGGATCGACCGGACGGGCTGGGGGGGCGCCGGCGGGCGCCACTCTCCGCGCAGCAGCGCCACGAGCGACCCGAGGTCGGGGACGCCCAGCACCTCGACCCCCTCGACCAGCGCCGCCTCGCCGGCGTTCTCGACGGGGACGATCAGCCGCTCGACGCCGGCGGCGCGGGCCCCGAGGGCCACGGCCAGCGTCCCCCTGACCGGGCGCAGCGCGCCTCCGAGCGAAAGCTCGCCGCACAGCGCACAGCGAGCGAGCGACTCGGGTGGCACCTGCCCGCTCGCCGCGAGGACCGCCGCGGCGAGGGCGAGGTCGAAGCTCGGGCCGGCCTTGCGCAGGTCGGCGGGCGCGAGGTTCGCGGTGAGGCGCTGGAGCGGAAACTCGAGCTCCGAGTTGAGCAGCGCCGCGCGGACGCGCTCGCGCGCCTCCCTGACCGCGGCGTCGGGCAGCCCGACCACGGTGAACACGGGCAGCCCGCGGCGCAGGTCGGCCTCGACCGTGACCTTCCGGCTGTCGATCCCCTCGAGGGCGAACGTGGCGACGCTGGCGAGCACGCGGCGGACCGTAGGCGGGCGCGCGCGACCGGAGGGTTACTTGCGCAAAGCTTGGGCGAAGGTCGCGCGCCGGGAGCGCTACGGCCTTCGGGCTCGGCCGGTCGCTCCGCCGGGTCTTACACGCCACGCGCACAGGAGGCACGAGCTCGTCACCTCGGTAACCCACGCGTGCGGCGCGACCGCCTACAAAGCGAGCCATGCGCGAAGACCGCCGCAGGGCCCGAGGCCTGCTCGGCGAGGACCTCGCCGAGCAGCACCTCCTCGGCGCCGGCTACCGAGTGCTCGAGCGCAACTTCCGCACCCGTTACGGCGAGCTCGACCTGGTCGCCCGGCGCCCGGAGGCGCTCGTGTTCTGCGAGGTCAAGACGCTCGTCGCCGGCTCCGCGTCGGGGCCGCCGTCCCCGCTCGAGGCGATCGGGCCGGCGAAGCGCCGTCAGGTCCGGCTCATGGCCGCGCAGTGGCTGGCGAGCCGGTCGCGGCCCGACCGTCCGGTGGGCGCGTCGCTTCGCTTCGACGCGATCGGGGTCACCCTCACACGCGCCGGAGAGGTGATCGACATCGAGCACCTCGAGAACGCGTTCTGAGGCGACCGCGTTCGCGGCTCGCGGCCGTAGCCTGCCCTCAGCCCATGCGCCGGTAGCGCCACACGCACAGCGGCACGAAGACGAGCAGGATCGCCGAGAACCACGCGAGCGCCTGGACGAGCGGATCCCATACCTCTCCCCCGATCGAGAGCGCACGCGCCGCATCGACGCTCGCGGTCACCGGGCTGACGCCCGCGAACCACTCGAGCCCGGCCGGCATGGTCCGCACCGGGACGAACACCGAGCTCGCGAACACGAGCGGGAAGATCGCCACGAACCCGGCCGACTGGGCCGCCTCCGCGCCGCGCACGGTGAGCCCGACGAACGTGAAGATCCAGCTCAGGACGAAGCCGAAGGCGAGCACCACCAGTATCGCCCCAACCGCGTCGAACGGGCCGGCCCGGAAGCGGAACCCGATCAGGTAGCCGACCGCGGCCATCAGGAGGGTCACGAACACGTTGCGCAGCAGGTCGGCCGCGGTCCGCCCGACGAGCACCGCAGAGCGGGCGATCGGCATCGAGCGGAAGCGGTCGATCACCCCGCGGTCGAGGTCCTCGGCGAGCCCGACCGCGGTCTGCGTCGAGCGGAAGGCCGCGGCCTGGATGAAGATCCCCGGCAGCAGGTAGTCGACGTAGGTCACGCCGGGCGGGAGCGATCCCTCGATCGCGCCACCGAACACGAACGCGAACAGCAGCACGAACATGATCGGCTGGATCGTCGAGAAGATGAGCAGCTGGGGCTGCCGCACGAAGTGGCGCAGGTTGCGGCCAGTGACGACGAGGCTGTCCTCGACCGCTCGCCACACGCGCGTCGTGGCCGGGAGCGCCGGGCCCGCCTCCGCGGCGGCCGTCGAGGCGCTCACGCGGGCTCCCCGACCGGCGCGTCGACTTCCGGTCGGTGACCGTCGACCTCGACGTGGGCGCCGGTCAGCTCGAGGAACACGTCATCGAGGGTCGGTCGCCTGAGGCTCAGGTCGCTGACCCCGATCCCCGCGTCGTCGAGCGCCCGGGCGGCGGCCGCGACCGTTCGCACCCCGTCGGGCGCGGCCATGGTGAGCTCGCCCGCCTGGTCGGCGTGATCGGGTTCCTCGCAACCGCCGATCAGCAGCGCCGACCGCGCCCGCTCGCGGTCGGCGACCCGCTCGAGCCGTACCTGGACCATCGAGGCGCCGACGCTGTCCTTGAGCTCGTCGCCGGTGCCCTCGGCGATCACCCGGCCCTGGTCGATGACCGCGATCCGGTCGGTGAGCTGGTCGGCCTCCTCAAGGTACTGCGTGGTGAGCAGCAGCGTCATCCCCTCCCGCACGAGCTCGCGAACGATCCCCCAGATGGCGACGCGGCTACGGGGGTCGAGGCCGGTCGTCGGCTCGTCGAGGAACAGGATCCGGGGACGGGTGATGAGGCTCGAGGCGAGGTCGAGGCGGCGGCGCATGCCCCCGGAGTACGTCTTCACGGTGCGATCGCCGGCGCCCGCGAGGTCGAAGCGCTCGAGCAGCTCGTCGGCGCGCGCGGCCGCGGCGCGGCGCGGAAGGTGGAAGAGCCGCCCGAAGAGGCGCAGGTTCTCGCGGCCGGTGAGAAGCTCGTCCACGGCGGCGAACTGACCGGTGAGCCCGATAACCTCGCGTACCTTCGGCGCCTCGCTCACGACGTCGAGGCCGAAGACCTCGGCGCGCCCGGCGTCGGGGCGTAGGAGTGTGGCGAGCACGCGCACGAGCGTGGTCTTGCCCGCCCCGTTCGGACCGAGCAGGCCGAGCACCGACCCCTCGGCCACCTCGAGGTCCACGCGGTCGAGGGCCACCGTCTCGTCGAAACGGCGCACGAGTCCCTCGGTACGAGCGGCGATGCTCATCCGAGGTCGGCGCGCGGTCGTGTCACCGGAGAGGGTCTAGCAGACGCGCCATTTTTCGCTCTGCAAGCGGGTTCTCAGCGATTTGCGCCAGTAGATGCGCCAGCGACACGACTTCTCTGCGTGTCGAGGTAGGCATCGAACAGCGCGGCAGCTTCCTCCTCGCCACCCGGCATGAGCTTCCCGTAGAGGTCGTAGGTCACCTGGATCGACGCGTGCCCCATGTAGGTCGAGATTGCCTTCGCGTTCGCGCCCGCCGCAATCATCGTCGAGGCATAGGTGTGGCGAGACTCGTGCAGCGTGATCGGCTTGAGGCCGGCAGCCCTCCACGCCGCCACGGCCCGCCGCGTCACCGTCGTCGAGTTGAATGGCTTGCTGGCCGTCCGCCCGAACACGAACCCCTCGCCACCGCGGCCCTGCCGCAGCCTGTGGGCCATGAGGAGCGCCCGAAGCTCACGCGGGATCGGAACCCTGCGTCGCCCGGTCTCGCTCTTCGGGGACACCTTCCCCGCTTGCGGGTCCCACGACGCCTCGACGTCGATCTTGTTCCGCTCGAAGTCGACCTGTGCCCAGTCGAGGGCCAGCAGCTCGCCGCGGCGCAGCCCTGCATACATCGCGGTGGCCCACCGCGGGCGATCCTCCTCGGGTAGCGCCGCGAGGAGCGCCTCAGCCTCGACCGGATCGGCGATACGGTCGCGCCCACCCTTGACCGCCGGAAGCTTGAGTCCCGCGGTCGGGTTGATCTCGAGCCCGTACTCCTCAAGGGCGTAGCGGTAGATCGCCCGCACTGGCATGACGGCGTTCTTGACCGTGCTCGCGCTGAACTCGGTCTTGAGACGGTTCACGAGCCCTTGGAGGTCCCGGCGCTCGATACTCGCAAGGCGAGCCCCGCCGAGCTCGGGCAGGATGCGGCGGCTGAGGACGCGCCGATAGCCCCGCAGGGCGGAGGGCTTGTAGCGCTCCCCCGAGCGGTTCTCGACCTCTCCCCTCTCGGCCTTCTCGAGCCACTCGCGGGCGACCTGGCCGAAGGTCACGCCGGTCGGCGCGCGCAGGGTCCGCGTCCTGACGCCGCGCTCCGCATCGGCCCGCCAGCTCTTCGCCTCGGCCATGCTCTTGAACGTCTTGCGGATCTTCTTGTCGTCCCGCTTCGAGTAGACCCACGCCTCATACGACCGGTGTGCAGTTGCAGCGCCCGCCGTCGCGCGAGCGGCACGAGCGGCCGTGGCGGGTGCGGATTCCGGCGGCCATCAGTTGTCCCCCCCGAGCTCGCGCTTCAACGCAGCGAGGGCGCGGCGGTGCCAGTCAAGCCACGCTTCTCG
>DATHAN010000260.1:0-5848 GCA_035296645.1 Thermoleophilaceae bacterium | reverse complement strand
GGCCGCGCGGGCGCCGCCGCGCTCGCCCCGTTCGAGGCCGTGGTTCGCGTCAATCTGATCGGCACGTTGAACGTGCTGCGACTCGGCGCGGCGGCGATGACGGCCAACGAGCCCGACGCCGGCGGCGAGCGCGGGGCGGTGGTCATGACCGCGTCGATCGCCGCCTTCGACGGCCAGGTCGGCCAAGGGGCGTACGCGGCGTCGAAGGGCGGGGTGGGCGCGCTCACGCTCCCGGCCGCGCGCGACCTCGCCCGCCAGGGCATCCGCGTATGCACGATCGCCCCCGGAACGTTCGACACTCCGCTGCTCGCCGGCCTGCCCGAGGACGCGCGCCGCGACCTCGGCGAGCAGATCCCCTTCCCGCCGCGACTCGGCCGCCCGCGGGAGTTCGCCGAGCTCGCCTGCCACATCGCGGAGAACCCGATGCTGAACGGCGAGACCATCCGCCTCGACGGGGCGCTGCGCATGCCGCCGCGGTGAGCGGGTAGCGACGCGGCGTGCGCGCCGCCCTGGTCGAGCAGCTCGGGGACCCGCCCGCGGTCCGCGAGGTCGAGGAACCCGCCCGCGGCGAGGGCGAGGTGCTGGTCGAGGTCACCGCTGCGCCGCTCAACCCGGTCGACCTGTCTATCGGGTGCGGGCGCTTCTACGAACGTTCCCCCGAGCTCCCGTACGTCTCCGGCGTCGAGGGCTTCGGCTGGTGCTCGAGGCCGAGGAGCTCGCACCCGGCACCCGCGTGTACGTCGAGGCGGGCGGCGGCCGTGGCGGCCCCGGCAGCTTCGCCGAGCGGGTGACCGTGGCGCGCACCGCGGTGATCAAGGTGCCGGAGGGGACCGATGACGCGCTCGCCGCGTGCTTCGGCGTCGCCGGCCTCGCTGCGTGGGTCCCGCTCGTGTGGCGGGCGCGCCTGCGCGAGGGCGAGACGGTGCTCGTGCTCGGGGCGAGCGGAGCGGTGGGTCAGATCGCCATCCAGGCGGCCAACCTGCTCGGGGCGAGGCGGGTCGTTGCCGCCGCCCGCGATCGCGACGCGCTCGAGCGCGCACGGCGCCTCGGCGCCGACGCCACGGTCGAGCTCGCCCCCGCGGCCACGAGCGACGAGCTCGCCGCGGAGCTGCGCGCGGCCGCAGGCGGGAACGGCGCCGACGTGACGCTCGACCCGCTGTGGGGCGAACCGGCGATCGCTGCGGCCAAGGCCTCGGCCCAGGGCGGGCGAATCGTGCAGGTGGGCCAGTCGGCGGGCACCGAGGCGACCCTGGCCTCGGCGACCGTCCGCGGCAAGGCGCTCTCGATCCTCGGCTACTCGAACTTCTCCGCCCCGCGCGAGGTCCGCGCCGCGGCGTACCGCCGCATGGTCGAGGAGGCCGCCGCGGACCGGCTCACCGTCGACCACGAGGTGCTGGCGCTCGACGACGTCGCGGCCGCGTGGGAGCGCCAGGCGGCGCACCCGCACCGCAAGCTCGTCCTGCGCCCCTGAGCCGTCGCCGTGCGCGGGCCGTGGCCCGAGCGGCGCGCTCGCCTAGGATGAGGCGCGGCGCGCGCCAGCGCCGCCCTCTCCCCCGCGCCAGCAACCGTCAGGAGATCGCACACCCATGCCCGAAGCCGTCATCGTCGACGCCGTCCGCACGCCGATCGGGCGCGCCTTCAAGGGCTCGCTGACCCAGGTCCGCCCCGACGACCTCGGCGCCCACGTGGTCGATCAGCTGCTCGAGCGCAACCCCGAGGTCAGCCCGGAGGAGATCGAGGACCTGATCTGCGGCTGCGGCCTCCCGCAGGGCGAGCAGTCGTTCAACGTCGGCCGGATCATCGGGCTCCTCTCGCGGCTCCCGGACTCGACCACCGGCACGACCGTTCACCGCTACTGCGCCTCGAGCCTCCAGGCCATCCGCATCGCGGCCCACGCGGTGAAGGCCGGCGAGGGGGACGCCTTCATCGCCGCGGGCGTCGAGCATGTCTCGCACGTAGGTCCCTGGAGCGAGGACGGATTGCCCCAGCTCATGGGCGCGATCATCTCGAACGCGCCCGAGGGCGTGAAGGAGCAGATCCCAAAGCCCGAGTTCCGGAACGCCAAGCTCGACGGCGGCGACGGGCGCACCGACGCCTACATCGCCATGGGCGACACGGCCGAGAACGTCGCCGAGCGCTGGGACGTGCAGCGCGACGACATGGATCGCTACGCCCAGCGCTCGCAGGAGCGTGCGGTCGAGTCGCGCGACTCGGGCTTCTTCGACCGCGAGATCGTGCCGGTCGAGCTGCCGGACGGCTCGACCGTCGACAAGGACGACGGCCCGCGCGCCGACTCCACGTTCGAGAAGCTCCAGCAGCTCAAGCCGGCGTTCCGCGAGAACGGCCGCGTGACCGCCGGCAACTCGTGCCCGCTGAACGACGGCGCGGCGGCGGTGCTCGTCATGTCGGAGGAGCGCGCGGGCGAGCTCGGGCTCAAGCCGCGAGCGCGGATCGTCGCCTCGGCGACGAGCGGGCTCGAGCCGGAGATCATGGGGGTCGCTCCGATCGGCGCGATCCAGAGCGTGCTGAAGCGCGCGGGGATGACGATCGACGACGTCGACACCGTCGAGCTCAACGAGGCGTTCGCCGCCCAGGTGATCCCGATCGCCGCGGAGGTGGGGATCGACTACGACAAGCTCAACCCGCACGGCGGTGCGATCGCGCTCGGCCACCCGTTCGGCATGACCGGCGCGCGGATCATGACCACCCTGCTCAACGGCCTCGAGACCGACGACAAGCAGATCGGCCTCGAGACGATGTGCGTGGCCGGCGGCCAGGGCATGGCGATGATCGTCGAGCGGCTCAACTGAGGCGCGGTCGATGGCCGTAGGCGGGCTCGGCGCTCAGTCGAAGGTGAGGACGACCTTCCCGAGCTTGCCGCCCGCCTCGAAGCGCTCGTAAGCTTGCGCCACCCGCTCGAGCGGGAACGTCTCGACGACCGGGACGGTGACCGCGCCCGACTCGACGAGCGGCAGCACGCGCCGCTCCACCCGCCGGGTGACGAGCGCCTTCTCCTCGAGCGGGCGGGCGCGAAGCGTCGAGCCCATGAGCCGCGCGCGCTTGCCCATCAGCGCGACCAGGCTCAGCGCCTCGACCTTGGGTCCCCCGCCCACGCCGATCACCACGATCCGCCCGCCGGTCGCGAGCGCGCTCAGGTTGGCGGGGAAGTTCGGGGCGCCGACGAGCTCGAGCACCACGTCGAACGCCCCGTGCTCCTCGAATCCCCCCGGGTCGATCGCGCGCTCCGCCCCCAAGCGCTCGACCGCGGCCCGGAGCTCCTCGCGGCGCACGGTCGCGGTGACCCGGGCGCCCGCTGCTCGTCCGAGCTGGACGGCGGCCGTCCCCACGCCCCCGGCGGCGCCGTGCACGAGCAGGCGCTCGCCCGGCTCGAGCTCCGCCTGCGAGAAGAGCGCGTCGTCGGCGGTGGCGAAGACCTCGGGTAAGCCCCCCGCGCTCGGCCAGTCGAGCGTCTCGGGGACGGGCATGGCGCCGCGCTCGTGTACGGCGCACAGCTCGCCCTGACCGCCGCCCCCGACCACCGCCATCACGCGGTCGCCCTCCGCGAACCGGTCGGCGCCCCGGCCGCACGCGACCACGTCGCCGGCGAGCTCGAGCCCGGGGATGTCGGGCGGCCACGCGGGCGGGGCGGGGTAGCGCCCCCGGCGCTGGAGCATGTCGGCCCCGTTGAGGCCCGCGGCCCGCACGCGCACGAGCACCTCGCCGGCCTCGGGCGAGGGGTCGGGGTGCTCCTCTACGACGACCTCGCCGTCGCGGACGGTGGCGGCACGCACGCGCGGCATGGTATTGCCGCCGTCGATGCGGCCGCCGGGCTCGCCCCCGGGCCTTCGCGCCGGCGCGGTGCCGGATCGCGTTAGGGTCGCCGCCCCCTGGGCGCGCACCCCTACACCCTGCTCGACGTCTTCACCGCGACGCCGCTCGCGGGCAACCCCCTGGCCGTGGTCCACGACGCCGAGGGGCTCGGCGAGGCGACGATGCTCGCCTTCGCCCGCGAGACACGCCTCTCGGAGACCACCTTCGTGCAGTCGGCGACCGCCGCGCAGGCCGACTACCGGCTGCGCATCTTCACCGTCGGCGGAGAGCTGCCGTTCGCGGGTCACCCCTCGCTCGGGAGCGCCGTCGCGGTCGCGCGCCGCCGGGGCGAGCGGAGCGCCCGCTACGTCCAGGAGACCGCGGCGGGCCTCCAGGCGGTCGAGGTCTTGCTCGATGGAGACCGCGCGCGTGCCTCGATGCTCCAGGAGCCGGCGGCCTTCGGGCCGGCGGTCACGGCAGGCGACGCGCTCGCGGCCGCGGGGCTCCGCGAGCGCGACGCACACCGGGAGCTGCCCCCGCAGGTCGTCTCGACCGGGCTCCCGAACCTGATCGTGCCCGTAAGCGACGTGGCCTTTCTCGGGCGCGCTCGCGGCGACGCCGACGCGCTCGCCGCCCTGCTCGCCCCGCTCAGCGCGACCGTGCTCTATCTCGTCGCCGCCGACGTCGAGCGCGGCCGAGCGCGAGCGCGCGGCTTCTTCCACGCCGGCGAGGACCCGGCGACCGGCTCGGCGGCGGGCCCGCTGTGCGCCTACCTTCACGCCCGCCGCGGGGTGAGCAGGCTCGTCGTGGACCAGGGCGTCGAGATGGGACGCCCGAGCCGCATCGAGGCCGCGGTCGAGGGAGACCGGGTGCGCGTCGGGGGCGACGCGGTGCTGCTCGTCGAGGGAACGCTCCGGCTCTAGCCGGCCGAGGCTCGACCCGCGAACGCGCTCGAGGACTGACGCCCCGCAGCGCCGGCAGGATGCTCGCGCGCCCACGCGACGATGTTTCATACGAGATCGGAAGCGTCCGCCGGGCGCACGACGATGCACGGCGATGCGCGGGCGGTGGTTATGAGCTGGCGTCGGTTCCTCGGCCGGATCGCACGTCCGTCGCCGGGCCGCGGGCGAGCTGCCGCAGAGGACGACCCGAGCGGCGGCGAGACCCGTCCCGCACCGGTGGACGGAGCGATCCCGGCGGCCCTCGCGCGCCTGCGCGCGCGCCCACCGGACGAGCGGGTCGCCGCCGGCAGCGGCGACGATGGAGCGCGCGCGCCTCTGGACGAACCGCACGAGGACGAGGCTCCCGTGCTCGACGAGGCGGAACTCAGGGCGCTGCGAGAGGAGCTGGCCCAGGAGCTCGAACGGCTCGCCCGCCGCCAGCGCGAGGCCGCGAGCTAGCGCGCTCGCGGACCAGATGCCGGGCGAGGAACTCGGTCCGGCCGCTCACCGCGTGCTGGCGTGCGCGGCGCCCCCGACGACCCCGGCCAGGCGCTCGGCGCCTCCGAGGAACAGCCCGGCGGCGAACGCCGCCGCCCCCTCGACGTCGTACGGCTCGCGCTCGAGCATGCGCACCGCGATCTCGAAGCCCGCGCCGGCCATGGCGGCCGCCATGTAGTCGACGTCGAACGGAGGCGCCGCGCCGCTCGCCACCACCGCACGCAGGTCGCCGAGCAGATCGTCGACGCCGGCGGCGAGCCCGGGCTCGTCCACCAGCGCGCGCACGGCTCCGGCGTTGCGGCGCAGGAGCGCGAGCATGGCGGGATCCTCGGCGAGGAACGAGAAGTACACGCGGTACGCGTCGCGCACGAACGCCTCGAAGTCCGGCGCGCGCCCGCGGACGGCCCGCAGGCGCCGGCGCAGCGTCTCGGCCCGGTCCTCGAGCAGCGCCCGCATCACCGACTCCTTGTCGGGGAAGTAGTTGTAGAACGTGCCGGAGGCGAGCGCGGTGCGCCGGACGATGTCGCGGATCGAGCTCTGCTCGTAGCCGAGCTCGGCGAACGTCGCGATCGCCGCGCGCAGGAGCGCCGCTCGGTTCT
>DATHAN010000259.1:0-5570 GCA_035296645.1 Thermoleophilaceae bacterium | reverse complement strand
CCGAGGCCTCGCACGCCCGGAGCAGCCGCTGGCGGCTGGCGACGGTCGAGCCGTACCGGTCGGGCGCGACCTCGTGGCACAGCTCGCGGTACATCGAGCGGCTGATGTGGTACACGCGGCGTCTCCTCTCCCCGCCTGTTGAGCCACCCCCTCTGGCGCGAGCGATTCTGGCAAGTGCTTGTGAAGACTCCAAGGGGACTCGTGTTAAGTAGCATTAACGCTGCGAGCAGGCGATTCGTCGCCGCCAGCGCGCGTGCGCGGGCGCCGCACGCCGCTGTCCGCGACCGCCCGCTCGCCCGCCGCGCGTCCGGGGGCTACTCCCAGCGCTCCGACACGACCCGCCCGTCGTGGCGGACGACGAGGTGACGTCCATCGAGGGCCGTGTCTCGCTCGGGGCGGTCGAGGCGGCGATGCGCGCCCCGACTCTCGGACCGCCCGAGCGCGGACGCCGCGATCGCCCGCGCGAGCGGAAAGGGGTCGTCGGCCAGCGCTCGCAATCCCTCCCCCGAGCGCACGAGACCCCCGTGGCGCCACAGGGCGCTGCGGGTGGCCGCCGGTGGAGGCGCGAGCGGGTCGCGCGCGCTGCGAGCGATCGCCACACGCGCCGGATCGGCGTAGGGGGGAGGCGCCGGCTCGGCCATGGACGCGGCGGCCGCCCGGCGCGCGAACACCAGGCACTCGGCGAGCGAGTTCGAGGCGAGCCGGTTCGCCCCGTGCACGCCGGTGCACGCGCATTCGCCCACGGCGAGCAAGCCGGGGAGGGTCGAGCGTGCGTCGAGGTCGGTCGCCACGCCGCCCATCGTGTAGTGGGCCGCCGGCGCCACCGGCACCGGCTGCCGGCGGGGGTCCAGCCCGGCCTCGGCGAGGGCCGACATTACGTTCGGGAAGCCGCGGGCGTCGACCGGCCGCAGGTCGAGCAGGACGCGCGCCCCAGGGCGCGCGCGCAGCTCGCCGTCGATGGCGAGCGCCACCGCGTCGCGGGGGGCGAGCTCGTCGACGAAGCGCTCGCCCGCATCGTTCACGAGCAGGGCGCCCTCCCCGCGGAGCGCCTCGGTCAGCAGGAAGCCGTCGTGGCCGTCGCTCGACGCCAGCGCGGTGGGGTGGAACTGGACGAGCTCCAGGTCCGCGAGCACCGCTCCGGCCTCGGAGGCGAGCACGAGCCCCGCCCCGACCGCCCCCGGCGGGTTGGTGGTCCGCTCCCACAGCGCGGCCGCGCCGCCCGTCGCGAGCACGGTGCCGCGCGCCTTCACGGCGACGACCGCCTCGTCGCGACCGCCGCCGGTCCGCCGCGCGACGAGGCCTACGCACGCGCCTTGCTCGACCGCGAGCGAGCGCGCCGTCGCCTCCTCGAGCACGGTCACGCGCTCGTCCTCGGCAACGATCGACGCGAGACCTCGGGTGATGCGCCGACCGGTCGTGCTGCCCCCGGCGTGCACGACGCGACGCCGTGAGTGCCCGCCCTCGAGGCCGAGCGCTAACGCTCCCTCGCGGTCTGTGTCGAACCGGATTCCGAGCGAAGCGAGGTCGTCCACGCACGCGGCCGCCTCCGCGCACAGGACGCGGACGGCGCTCGGCCGCGACGCGCCGCGGCCCGCGGCCAACGTGTCCTCCGCATGGAGCCGGGGCGAGTCCTCGGGCGCAAGCGCGGCCGCCACCCCGCCCTGGGCCCAATAGCTCGCGGACGCGGCGAGCGGCGAGCTCGAGACGAGCGCCACCCGCGCGCCCGCGCGCGCCGCGCACACGGCGGCGTACAGACCGGCCGCGCCCGCTCCCACGACGACGACCTCCACCTCGAGGTAGCCGTCCGGGGCGTCCTGGCTGGTCGCGGGAGTGGGGGCGGCCACGGTGGGGAAGGAACCGTACCCGCATGGGGCCGCCGCTCCTGTTCAGCCATCCGTCCTCGTTCGAGCACGAGACAGGGTCGCATCCCGAGGGCCCGGGCCGCATCGAGGCGATCGAGGCCGAGCTGGCCCAGCGGGGCTGGCTCGGGTGGGAGCGGCGCACCGCGCCCGCTGTCGACGACCATGCGCTGCGCGCCGTGCACCCCGACGGACACGTCGAGGCGGTGCGCTCGGTGAGCGAGGCCGGGGGCGGCGCCTTCGACCCCGACACGGTGGCGAGCCCGGGCTCCTACCTCGCCGCGCTGCACGCGGCCGGCGGCGCGTGCGCGATGGTCGAGGCACTTCTCTCCGGCAAGGCGACCGCCGGCTTCTGCGCGCTCCGCCCGCCCGGCCATCACGCCGAGCCGGCGGGTGCGATGGGCTTCTGCCTGTTCAACAACGTCGCGGTGGCGGCCCGCCACGCGCTCGACGCTCTCGGGGCCGAGCGCGTGCTCGTCCTCGACTGGGACGTGCATCACGGAAACGGGACGAACGACATCTTCCACGCGTGCGCCGACGTCCTGTTCGCCAGCATCCACCAGTCGCCGCTGTACCCCGGGACCGGACCGCTGTCCGACACGGGCTCGGGCGAGGGGACGGGCTTCACGATCAACCTGCCCGTGCCGCCCGGGTCGGGCGAGAGCACGTGGCTCGCGCTCGTCGAGCATGTCGGCCCCGGCGGCGCGCGAGTTCGACCCCGACCTCGTGCTCGTCTCGGCGGGCTTCGACGCGCAC
Source organism: Thermoleophilaceae bacterium (assembly GCA_035296645.1). GTDB lineage: Bacteria > Actinomycetota > Thermoleophilia > Solirubrobacterales > Thermoleophilaceae > JACCUC01. The sequence goes on along the minus strand of DATHAN010000259.1, from coordinate 2,955 downwards.
CGTGACGACCCCCTCGCCTCGTGCCGGCTCAAGACCGGGTCGTTTGGTGAGCTCGCGCGCCACGCGCGGTCGATCGGCGATGCGGCGGGGGCGCCGGTCGGCGCCGTGCTCGAAGGCGGCTACGACACGCGCGCCCTCGCCGCTTCGGTGGCGGAGACGCTGTCCGCGCTGGCCGCCGGCGGCGAGCCCCGGCCGGTCGCGCCCGACGCGCTCACCGACCGGGCCGTCGCGCACGTGCGCCGCTTCTGGGCGCTCGCCTGAGAGCGCCCCCGCGGCGCCCGCCGTCCGTGCCACCATGGTCCCGTGACCGCCGCGTCCGATCGCCCGATCGCCGTCTTCGACTCCGGGGTGGGCGGCCTCACCGTCCTACACGAGTGCCTGGTCTCGCTGCCGCACGAGGACTTCCTCTACCTGGGAGACACCGCGCGCTTTCCGTACGGCCTGCGCTCCTCCGAGGAGCTGCGCGGCTTCGCGTTCGAGCTCGCCGAGATGCTGCTCGACCACGGCGCGAAGCTGGTCGTCGTCGCGTGCAACTCGGCCACCGCCGCGGCGCTCCCCGTCCTGCGCGAGCACCTGCAAGGGCGCGTCGGCGTGGTCGGGGTCGTCGGGCCCGAGTCGCGCCTCGCCGCCGAGGTCACGCGCTCGGGGCGCGTCGGGCTGCTCGCCACTCCGGCCACGGTGGAGAGCCGCGCCTACGACCGCGCGCTCGCCGCCGCCGCCCCGGGCGCCACGCTCACCTCGGTCGCCGCTCCGGCGCTCGCGCCGCTGATCCAGGCCGGCGACGAGGTCGACGAGCGCGTCGTCGGCGAGGTCGAGCGGGTGTGCGCGCCGCTGCGCGCCGCCGAGGTGGACACGGTGATCCTCGGCTGCACGCACTACCCCCTCGTCCGGCCGATCCTCCAGCGCGAGCTCGGGCGCGGCGTCGAGATCGTGAGCTCGGGCGCGGCGATCGCCGAGGAGGTCCACGCCGAGCTCGCCGCTCGGGGGGTGGGGCGCCCGGAGGGCCGGCGCGGGTCCTACCGCTTCCTGTGCTCGGGCCACCCCGACGCGTTCCGTCGCCTCGGCACCCGCTTCCTCCAGCTCCCGCTCGGCGAGGTGCGCCACGTCGAGGTGACGCCGGCGGAGCGGCTTGCCACCGCGCTCGCCGGGACGGCCGCGGCGTGAGGCGCGACGGGCGCGCCCCGGGCGAGCTGCGCCCGGTTGCGATCGCTCCCGGCTTCGTGCGGACGGCGACCGGCTCCGCCCTGATCTCCCAGGGCGGGACCCGCGTGATTTGCACGGCCAGCGCCGTCGACTCGGTCCCGCGCTGGATGGCGGGTCAGCGGCGCGGGTGGGTGACCGCGGAGTACGGGATGCTGCCCGCGTCGACCGGAGAGCGCAAGCAGCGGGACGTGTCCCGCGGCCGCCCCGACGGTCGCACGGTCGAGATCCAGCGCCTGATCGGCCGCTCGCTGCGCGTCGTCGTCGACTTCGAGGCGCTCGGCGAGCGCAGCGTGTACGTCGACTGCGACGTGCTCGAGGCCGACGGCGGCACGCGCTGCGCGGCGATCACCGGCGGGTACGTGGCGCTCCAGCTCGCGCTCGCGCGGATCGTCGAGGAGGGGTCGCTCGCCCGCTTGCCGCTCACGGGCTCGGTGGCCGCGGTGTCGTGCGGGATGGTCGGCGGCGATCCGCTGCTCGACCTCGACTACTCCGAGGACTCGACGGCCGAGGTCGACATGAACCTCGTGGTCACGGGCGACGGCGGGCTCGTCGAGGTCCAGGCGACGGGCGAGCGCACGCCGCTCTCGCGCGCCTCGCTCGACGCGCTGCTCGAGGTCGCGGCGCCCGGCATCGAAGCCCTGCGGGCCGCCCAGGCGGAGGCGACCGGCGGCCTGCCGGGCTAAGCGCGCCGGCCGGAGGCGCGGGCGTGGACGCCGACGCGACGCTCGTGCTCGCCACGGGCAACACGCACAAGCTGCGGGAGCTCGCGCCGCTGCTCGAGCCGTGGCGGATCGAGCCGCTGCCGGCCGGCGTCGCGCTCCCGCCGGAGACCGGCGCCACGTTCGCCGCCAACGCCACGATCAAGGCGCGCGCGGCCGCCGAGGCGACCGGGCGCACCGCGGTCGCCGACGACTCCGGCATCGCGGCGGTCGGGCTCGCCGGCGCCCCCGGCGTGCTCTCTGCGCGCTTCGCCGGCGAGAACGCGAGCGACGAGGAGAACCTCGCGAAGCTGCTCCGCGCCGTACCGGCCGACGGCGATCGGCGCGTGGCCTACGTGTGCGTTCTCGCCCTGGTCGAGCCGGGCGCGGCCGAGCCGCACCTCTTCGAGGGCCGGTGCGAGGGCACGCTCGCCGCCGAGCCGCGCGGGAAGGGCGGCTTCGGCTACGACCCGGCGTTCGTGCCCGCAGACCGCTCCGACGGACGCACGATGGCCGAGCTGGCGCCGGCGGAGAAGCACGCGATCAGCCACCGCGGGCGCGCGGCGCGCGCGCTGCGCGCGTGGCTCGCCGAGCGCGAGCGAGCGCTGCGATGAGCCCGGGCGGGCTCGTACCCGGGCACCCGGGCGCGGCCGACCCGGCCGATCGGGGTCGAGCCGCCAGCTCGGCGGGGGCCGCCGTGCTCGGGTCCGCACACCGCCGGACGAAGACCCGCGCGGCCGGGTTGTCGATCGCCTCGAACGCGACGCTGATCGCGCTCAAGCTCGTGGCCGGGGTCCTGACGGGCTCGATCGCGGTCATCACCGAGGCGGTCCACTCGAGCATCGACCTGATCGCCTCGATCGTGGCCTACGTGTCCGTGCGCAAGGCGGGCGAGCCCGCTGACCGCGAGCATCCCTACGGGCACGCGAAGGTCGAGAACCTGGCGGCGGCGTTCGAGGGCGTGCTGATCCTCGTCGGCGCCGCGGTCATCGTCATCGAGTCGATCCGCCGCCTGCTCGAGCCGAGCGAGGTCGGCCTGCTCGGCGTCGGGATC
>DATHAN010000258.1:0-2788 GCA_035296645.1 Thermoleophilaceae bacterium | reverse complement strand
ACGTCGACCGTCAGCTCGACGCGGCGCGCCTCGCGCCCGCGACCGCGGCAGCGCTCGCACGGCGTGCGCGCGATCTTGCCCTCGCCCCCGCACGCGTCGCACAGCTGGGCGCGCACGATCTGGCCGAACGCCGAGCGCACGCTCGTGCGCAGCTCGCCCGCCCCGCCGCAGCGGTTGCAGGTCTCGATCGGGGTGCCCGGCTCGGCGCCGTTGCCGTGACAGCGCTCGCACGCGACGACCGCCTCGTGCTCGACCTCGACCGACGTCCCGCGCGCCGCCTCGGCGAGCGAGATCTCGACCGCCACCGCCACGTCGCCGCCCTGCACGCCGGCCGAGCGCCGCCCGCCGGCGCCGCCGAACGGGTCGCCGCCGAAGAAGGCGTCGAAGATGTCGGCGAACGACCCGAAGCCGGCCACGGTCGACTCGCGTCCCGCCGACGACAGCCCCTCGTAACCGAAGCGGTCGTAGACCTGGCGGCGCTCGGGGTCGGAGAGGATCTCGTACGCCTCGGCCGCCTCCTTGAAGCGCTCCTCGGCGTCGTGGTCGTGACGGTTCACGTCGGGGTGCAGCTCGCGCGCGAGGCGCCGGAACTGGCTCTTGATCTCGCGCTCGTCGGCGTCACGCGAGACGCCCAGCACCTCGTACGCGTCGCGACTGAGGGTCAAGAGTCCTCCCACACGAGACCGACCACGCGCGAGAGCTCGGCGGCGGCCTTGCGCACCGTCCCGATCGCGAGCGCGTAGTCCATGCGCAGCGGCCCGACCACGCTCACGGCGCCCACGTTGCGCGCCGGCGGGCCGTAGCCTGCGGCGACCACGCTGAGCGAGCGCAGCTCGGGCGCCTCGTTCTCGCGCCCGATGCGCAGGTACACCCGCGACTCCTCGAGCGCGCGCCGGAGCGCGCGCAGCAGCGTCACCCGCTCCTCGAGCAGGCGCAGCAGGTCCTCGATCTGCGACAGCTCCTGGAAGCGATCCTCGGCGAGCAGACGGGAGGTGCCCTCGACGTACAGCGCGTCCTCGGCGGTCGCCTCGAGCTCGGTGAACGCGGGGGCGAGCGAGGCGAGGAACTCGCGCTCGACGGGCGACAGGCTGGGGTCGTCCAGCCTGCCCTGGATCATGCGCGCCCCAAGGCCCATCCCGCCGAGCCGCTCGTTGAGGTAGCTCGCCGCCCAGTCGACGAGCCCGGGGTCGACGGGCCGCTCGTAGCTCGCCACGCGCTTCGAGACGCCCCCGGTCGAGGTGATGACCACGACCATCGCCACCTGCGGCTGGAGGCGGAGCACCTCGACGCGGCGGATCGTGGTCGTGGTGATCGGCGGGGCCGAGACGATCGCCAGCAGGTTGGTCACCTGGGACAGCTGCTCGGTCGTCGCGCGCACGGCCTCGTCGACCTCGCGCCGCACGGTGTCGAGCTCGAGCGACGGGCTCGGCGCCGGCAGGCTCCCCTCGTCGAGCAGCTCGTCGACGTAGTGGCGGTAGCCGCGGTCAGTCGGGACGCGGCCGGCGGAAGTGTGCGGATGTCCGAGCAGGCCGAGCTCCTCGAGTCGCGCGAGCTCCGCGCGCACGGTCGACGGCCCCCACGGCACGTCGGACTGGTGCGCGACCCACTTCGAGCCCACGGGCGCGGCCAGCTCGAGGTGACCCTCGATCACCCGGCGCAGGACCTCGGACTGGCGCGGCGTCAGCGTTGGCATGGTCCCCTCAATTGTGGCGTGCGCCGCGGAGAGCGTCCGGCGGGCGCATGTGAGCCTCCGCTCAGAGCGAGAGCTCCGCCTCGGCGTTGCGGACGATCCGGTTGCCGTCCTGCTCGGCCTCGAGGTCGACGAGCGCGCGCCCGTCGCCCGCCTCGCGGACCGTCCCACGCACCACTATCTCCGCCTCGGGGAAGCCCATGCCGCGGAACTGGACCGAGAGCCGCCGCAGCGCCGCCGGGTCGCCGCCCGCGGCCAGGGTGCCCGCCCGGGCCACCAGCGCCATCGTGTAGAGCCCGTGGAGGATGTTCGACGGCAGGCCGACCTGCCGCGCGAACTCGGGGTCGATATGGATCGGGTTGAAGTCGCCCGACGCGCCCGCGTAGCGGTGCGGCAGGTACTTGTCCGGGGTGACCCGCAGCTCCTCGATCGGCTCGCCGTCGCGCATGCTCACCCTCCCCTGACGATGTTGGTCCAGGTCGCGCGCACGACCTCGCTGCCCTCCTGGTTCACGGACACCGACTCGAAGACGTAGAAGGTCATCGCCTCGCGCTCGGAGATGTCCCTGACCGAGGCCGTCGTGGTGATCGTGTCGCCGGCGACGACGGGCTCGGACCACGCGAACTCCTGGCCGCCGTGGACCATCATCGCGAAGTTCATTCCCACCTCGGGGTCGAGCAGCGCCGGAAGCATCGCCGGCGCTGAGTAGACGACGGCGAACATCGGGGGCGCGACGAGCGCGCGATAGCCGGCCTCGCGCGCCGCGCCCGGGTCGAGGTGGATGGGGTTCGTCTCGCCGATCGCGTTCGCGTACTCGCGGATCTTCTCGCGCCCGACCTCGTACTCGAACGGGTCGTAGCTCTTCCCGATCGCGCTGCTCGCCTCCGCCACGACACCTCCCGCTCGGAACACTGGCCGGCGCCGGCCCGCGGCGCACGGCGGCCGCAGGTGAGTTTAGGTCAGGGGCGGGCCCCGGGTGCGGCGGCCTCGCCTCGCCGGTCGACTCCTCGCCGGCCGCGGCGGCCATCACGACGCGCGTCGGCTCGCGGCGACCGCGCAGGACGACCGCGTCGCCGAGCCGCCAGTGACCCGCCTCCC
>DATHAN010000257.1:0-4617 GCA_035296645.1 Thermoleophilaceae bacterium | reverse complement strand
CGACAAGAGCTACGGCGGCCGCATGAGCCTCGAGCAGGCGACGCTCAAGTCCGACAACACGGTCTACGCCCAGCTCGACCTCGACCTCGGGCCCGACGAGGTGCGCAAGACCGCCAGGCTGATGGGCATCACGACCAAGCTCGACGCCGTGCCCTCCGAGGGGCTCGGCGGCCTGCGCGTCGGAGTCTCGCCGCTCGAGATGGCGAACGCGTACGCGACGCTCGCGTCGGGAGGGATCCGTAACTCGCCGAGGGCGATCCTCAGGGTCGAGTTCCCCGACGGCTCGACCGAGAACCTCGGCAAGCCGAGGCGCCGCCGCGTCCTGCCGGACGGGGTGGCGTACGAGGTGACGAAGATCCTCGAGCAGAACGTCCAGCGCGGTACGGGCAAGAGCGCGCAGATCGGCTGCCCGGCCGCCGGCAAGACCGGAACGACCGACGACTTCAACGACGCGTGGTTCGTCGGCTACACGCCGCGCCTGTCGACCTCGGTGTGGGTCGGCTATCCGAACGCCCTGCGCGAGATGCGCGGTGTACACGGCGTCGATGTGGCCGGTGGCACCTTCCCGGCCGAGATCTGGGGCAACTACATGAACGTCGCCAAGGGGCCGTGCCAGAACTTCCGCCGCCCGAGCGAGCCGGTGCGCTTCAGCCCGTTCTACGGCAAGTACTCGAAGCGGAGCGGCGCGGGCCGGTACGGCAACTACCGTGTGCAGGGCGGCGCCAACACCTACAGCGGCGGCGGCTACTCCGACGGGTACAACCCGCGGGCGTATGAGCGGCTGCCCTCGCCACCTGGCGGCTACAGCCGCGGCTACGACCCCGGCGGCGGCGCGAGCCCCGGCTACTAGCGGCGGGCCGCAGGCGCCGCGAGCGCGCGGCCCGCGCCGCCGGCGCGGGGCGCTTTGGGCCCTCGGCGCCCTGTGCGCCGTGTACGTAGCGCTCGCCGTCCTGCCGGCCGAGCCGGGCTCGCGGCTCGTGCTCGCCACCGCGGGCGGCTCCCCGGCGTGGCTGCTCGGGCCGTTCGCACCGCTCGGCCTCGCCGCTGCGCGCGGACCGCTCGCCGGGCCCCTGTTCTACGCCGGGCTGTGGATCGCGCTGCTGGCGTATGTGGCCGTCCTGGCGAGCGCCGGGGGACTGCCCCGCCGCGCCGCCGTGGCGGCGATCGCCGCGCTCCACCTCGTGTTCCTGCTGGCGCCGCCGCTGCTCTCTCAGGACGTCTTCTCCTACCTCGCATACGCCCGGCTCGGCGCGGTCCACGCGATCGACCCGTACGCCGCCGGGCCGCTCGCCATCCGCGACGACCCGGTGTTCGGGTTCGCCGGCTCGAAGGCGGCGGCCTCGGTCTACGGCCCGCCGTTCACCCTCGCCACCTACCCGCTCGGGCTGGTGAGCGTACCGGTCGGCTTCTGGGTGCTCAAGGCCACGGCGGCGCTCGGCTCGCTCGCCGGCGTGGCGCTCGTATGGCTCGCCGCCGAGCGCCGGGACTCCGACCCGGTACCGGCCGCGGTGCTCGTGGGCCTCAATCCCGCCCTGCTCGTGCACGTCGTCGGTGGGGCGCACAACGACGCGCTCGTCATGGCGCCCCTCGCGGGATCGCTCCTCGCGCTTGCCGGCGGCCGGAGTGGATGGGCGGCCGGCCTCGGGACGGCGGGCGCGGTCGTCAAGGCGTCGGTCATCGCCGCGATGCCGTTCCTCGTGGCCGGCGCCCGCCGGCGCGGGCGAGCCGTGCTCGCGGCGGCCGCGGTGGCGCTCGCGGCGGCCGCGCTCGGCGTCGCGGGCTTCGGTGGGCACGCGCTCGGGTGGCTCGCGGCGCTCGGGGAGAACCAAGCGCACGCCTCGAGCCTCTCGCTTCCCTCGTTGACCGCCGGTCTCCTCGCCGCCGGGCTTCCCGGCGACCGGGTCGATCTCCTCGCCCCCGTGCGGCTCGCCTACGCCGCCGCCTTCGTGCTCGTGTTCGCTTCGCTGCTGCGACGAGCATGGCGCGGCGCCGACCCGATCGCCATGGCCGGCTGGGCGACGCTCGCCCTGCTCCTGTGCTCGGCGCGGCTCGTCCCGTGGTACGTCGCCTGGCTCCTGCCGCCGGCGGCGCTCGCCGGCAGCCGGCGCCTCGCCGCGGCCACCGTGGCGCTTACCGCGTGGACGCTCGCGGTGGCCATCCCGTTCTGACCGCCATCGCCGGAGGCGAGGCGCGCGTCACACTCCCCGTGTGTCCGAGCTCGCCCTGATCGCGGCGATCGAGCGCCGCCTGCGCGCCCGCGGCCACCGGGTCGTGCGCGCGCTCGGCGACGACGCCGCCGTGGTGCGGGCGAGCCCGCTCGCGGTCAGCTCGCTCGACACCGTGGTCGAGGGCGTCCACTTCCGCCTCGAGACCCATTCGCTCGCCGATATCGGGCACCGGGCGCTCGCCGCCGCGCTCTCCGATCTCGCGGCGATGGGCGCCGCCCCGGGCGAGGCGCTCGCCGGGCTCGTGCTGCCGCCGAAGCTGGGGGAGGAGGACGCGGTCGCGCTCATGGAGGCCGCCGAGGCGCTCGCCGAGCGCCACGGCGTGACGATCGCCGGGGGCGACGTCTCGAGCGGCCGCGACCTCACCGTCACGTTCGCGGTCACGGGCTGGGCCGAGCGGGCCGAGGACCTCGTCGGCCGGGACGGCGCGCGCCCGGGCGACCTCGTGGGAGTGACCGGCGAGCTCGGGGGGTCGGGCGCGGGGCTCGCGTTGCTCGAGGGTCGCGCGGTCGAGCTCCCGTCCGACGTACGCGCGGCGCTCGTGCACCGGCACCGCCGCCCCGAGCCCCGGCTCGACGCCGGCCGCGCGCTGGCCGCGGCGGGCGAGCACGCGATGATCGACGTGAGCGACGGGGTGGCGGCCGACGCGCGCCATCTCGCCGAGCGGAGCGGTGTGGCGATCCGAGTCGAGCTCGACAGCCTCCCGCTGGCCGCCGGGGTCGCCGAGGTGGCCGCGACCGCGGGTACCGACGGGGCCGAGCTCGCCGCGACCGCGGGCGAGGACTTCGAGCTGCTCGTGTGTGCCTCGCCCGATCTCCGCGCGCGGCTCGAGCGCGCCGCGGCCGCGGCCGGCACGCGCCTCACCTGGATCGGGACGGCGCACGCGGGCGAGGGTCTCGAGCTCGCGACCGCCGGCGGATCGCTGCGGCGCCTCGCGGGCTACGAGCACCCGGCGGGCGCACGCGCCACCTCCGACGATCGCCCTCAGCGCCGCAGCGCCGACCGCGTCCCGCCGAGCGAGCCCGGACCGGCGTAGGTGGCCGGTCCGCGCAGGCGCCCCTCGCCGTTGCGCGCGGGCGGCGTCACCGCCTCCTGGGCCGCCCGCGCCGCGAGCACTGCGAGCAGCGACAGGAACGCGCCGGCGAGCACGCACGCGAGCACGGCGGTGACGAGACTGGCCTGGCCGCCCGCCACGAGCAGGACGCCGTACCACAGCCCGCCGATCGGGTCGAGCCCCAGCCGGGAGACGTAGAAGACCGCCGCGGTCAGCGGCAGGACGAGTCCGCCCATGGCGAGCAGCAGCCCGGTCCGCGGCCGCGCGCTCACCGCGGCGGCCGACCACAGGTGGGCCGCGGCCAGGAAGAACAGGGCGGCGAGCGGGTCGAGCGCCCACAGGCCGAGGATCCCGAGGCCGGTCAGGAGCGCCACCGCCGCCCCCGCGCCGGGGTCGGAAGGCCTCGAGAGCCAGGCGAGCCGGCGGACGATCGCGCGGCGGCCGAGCGCCCACCCGGCCGCGACGAGAACCGCCAGCGCCGCGAGCAGGACGACTCCCCAGGTGGTGACCGGCTCGGATACGGGCGCCGCCGCCGCGCTCATGCCCGGCACGAGGCCGGCGAGGTCGAGCAGCCGCACGAGCAGCACCGCGACCACGAACGGCATCGCTCCCGCCAGCGTCCACACGACCCAGGCGCCGACGCCGCCGCGCCGGCGCCCGACGCGCGCGAAGCCGTCGGCGACCGTGACGAGCGCGGGCACCAGCAGGGCGATCGCCACGAGCGCGATCGACCAGCCCGGAATCAGCTGGCGCGGCCCGAGCAGGTAGGTCGCCGGGCGCTCGCCCTCGGGGATGCCCCGGCCGTCCAGCGCGGAGATCGTGCGCAGCATCGCCCGTCCGAGCGCGGCGAAGCGGGCGCGGTCGAGCTGGTCGAGCCGGGTCTCCTCCGAGGGCAGCTCGCCGCTCCCCGAGAGCCGCACCGACTGGAGGCCGTGCTCGAGCATGATGCCCTGGGCGCCGATGCCGAGCGGGAAGGCGAGGCGCAGCAGCTGGCCGGGAATGGTCTCCCGACCCGGCAGCGTCCCGAGCTCCTGGCGCACGGCGTCGCCGGCGGTGCGCTCGAGGCGGACGCTCGCGCGTGTCGAGTCGTTCGACCAGGGGATGACCGGCGCGTCGAGCCGGCCGCGCCCACCGAGCGACGACACGGCGAGCACCGCCTCCACGCGCCGCGGGTCGAGCCGTTCGGCGAGCCGCCGCGCGCCCGCCCCGTCGAGCCGGCCCCCGTCGAGCGACACGAGCGTGATCGTGCGCCGCGAGGAGCGCCCCTCGAGCGAGCGCGCGAGCTCGAGCAGGCCGCCGGTGTCGGCGGCGCCGCGAGCGTCGCCGCCCCGCCCGGGC
>DATHAN010000256.1:0-11193 GCA_035296645.1 Thermoleophilaceae bacterium | reverse complement strand
CTGCCGGTGGCGTGGGACAACGACGCCAACCTCGCGCTGCTCGCCGAGCATCGCCTCGGAGCGGCGCGGGAAGCGGCGGAGGCGGTGATGCTCACGCTCGGGACGGGGATCGGCGGGGCGCTCCTGCTCGGCGGGCGCGTCCACCGCGGGAGCCTGGGCGCGGCCGGGGAGCTCGGCCACACCGTCGTCGACATCGACGGGCCGGCGTGCTCGCCCGGGTGCCCCGGCCGCGGCTGCCTCGAGACACTCGCCTCGGGGACGGCGATCGGCCGCGAGGGAGAGGCGGCCGGGCGCGCAGATCCCGACTCCGGACTGGGGCGCGCGCTCGCCGAGGGGCGGCCGGTGAGCGCGCAGCTCGTGACCGAGCTGGCGCTCGAAGGCGACGCTCTTGCGCGCGTCGTGCTCGAGCGGGTGGGTGAGCGGCTCGGCACCGGTCTCGTGAGCTTCGTGAACGCCTTCGACCCCGAGGTGGTGGTCGTCGGCGGGGGCGTAATGGGCGCCGGCGAGCTCTTGCTCGCCCCGGCGCGGCGCGTGCTCGAGGAGCGAGCCCTGCTGCCGGTCCGCGGCCGCATGCGCGTGGCGGCGGCCGAGCTCGGCGCCGCGGCGGGGATGGTCGGCGCGGGGCTCGCCGCGCTCGACCTCGCCGGCGCGGGTACGCGCGGATCGGCGGACGCCGTTCCGTGAGCGGCCGGCTCGTCGTGTGCCCGACGCCGATCGGGAACCTAGAGGACGTGACTCTGCGCGTGCTCTCCGCCCTGCGCGAGGCCGACACCATCGCCTGCGAGGACACGCGTCGCACGCGCGTGCTGCTCGAGCGCTACGGAGTCTCGGGCGAGCTCGTCGCCTACCACGAGCACAACGAGCGGCGGCGTGCGCCCGAGCTCGTCGAGCGCGTGCGCGCGGGCGCGACGGTCGCGCTCGTCTCCGACGCGGGCATGCCGCTCGTCTCCGATCCGGGCTACGTGCTCGTGCGGGCGTGCGTCGCGGCCGGGGTGGCGGTGGAGGTGCTCCCGGGGCCGTCGGCGGCGCTCGCGGCGCTCGTCGCCTCGGCGCTACCGGCCGACCGCTGGCGCTTCGCCGGCTACCTCCCGCGCCGGGAGGGCGAGCTGCGCCGCGTCCTCTCGGAGCCCGGTGGGACGCTCGTCGCCTTCGAGTCGCCGCACCGGCTCGCGGCGACGCTCCGGACGCTCGCCGACCTCGACCCCGGCCGCCCCGTGGCGGTCTGCCGGGAGCTGACCAAGGTGCACGAGGAGGTCGTGCGCGGAAGCTCGCGCGAGCTTGCGGAGCGGTATGCGGCCGAGCCGGCGCGCGGGGAGGTCGTGCTCGTGGTCGGGGCGCGGGCGGACCGCCCGACGGACGAGGCGCAGACGGCAGCGGTCGACGCGCTCGCGCGGCTCGTCGAGGCCGGGGCGCGCCCTCGGGCTGCCGCTGGGATCGTCGCCGAGCTCACGGGCGAGAGCGCGAACCGGCTGTACGGCGCCCTCGTCGAGCGACGGGATGAGGAGGAAGAGGCGGCCGAGGAGGACGCTTCCTCTCGGTAGGGCGAAGCGGCGCGCCCGGTCTCGGTTACGCGAGCGTTGCATGGGCGCAAAGCACGCGTGACTCGGTGCAACAGGGACGTTGCACATCGCTCGGGCGAGCGCCGATCCGCACGCGGGCGTAAGAAGGCCCTTGCGCGTGGCCGCGGCGGCCATCACCTTCGCCGCCATGACTACCTCACTCACACCCAAACATGGCCGCACGCGCCGAGCGCGGGCGGCTCCACTTCCGAGATCCGGATCGCGGCTCGCCTGGCTGTCGAGCGCCGCGATCCTCGTCCTGCTCGCCGCCTCGCCGCCCGCCTCGGCGGCGGGCGACTGGCCGTGGCCCGTCGACGGCGAGGTCGTGACGCCCTACCGCAACGGCGACGATCCCTATGCCGGCGGGCAGCACCGGGGGATCGACATCGCCGGCGCGGTCGGCGATCCCGTGCGGGCGGCGACTGCGGGAACCGTTCGCTACGCGGGTTCGCTCGGGACCTCCGGGCTGACCGTGTCGGTCAGGACGGCCGACGGGCGCATCGACACCTCCCACCTCCACCTGTCGGCGATCGACGTGCGCCGCGGGGACGAGGTCTCGCCGGGCGAGCGGATCGGCGCGGTCGGCGTCTCCGGGCCGCGGTCGGCGGACGCGCCGCACCTCCACTTCGGCGTGCGCGTGGCCGAGACCGATCACGACTACCGCGATCCGCTCGACTTCCTGGCGCCGCGGCCCGCGAGCGAGCCGGCGGCCTCACCCGAGGTGCCGGCGCCCGACCACGAGCCCGAGCAACCGGCGCCGGCCGAGTCCGCGCCCGCGCCGGGTGAGGCGTCCCCGGCTGAAAGCAGCGAGGGCGTGCCTGCCGCCGAGGGGGAGGGCACGGCCGGGGAGCCCGCTCCGGAGGAGACGCCCGTGCGGAGCGAGCAGCCGGCGTCGACCGAGGGGTGGACGGCGGGGGAGGGGGTTGCCTCCGGTCAGGCGGCTCCCCCGGTCGCGGAGCGCGTCTCGGACGCGGAGCAGGGCACCGGTGAGAGGGCCTCGGGCGGGTCCGCGGCAGGCTCGAAGCCCGGCGAGCAGCCGCGCGGGCGGACGCGTCCGAACGACCCGACCCGCGAGCGTCCGAACGCCACGCCCGAAGCGGCTCCTGCGGTGACCACCCCGAGACGGGCATCGCCACCGGGCGATCGCGCACCGGCTCGGGCACTCGCGGCGGTAACCCACCCGCGTCCTGTCCCGACTCCCGTCTCGAGCCGGGAACCGAAGGTTGCGCCGAGCGCCGACGCCGCCCGCGGCCGGAACGGTCGCATCTCGGGGCGGGATCGCGGCAACGGCGCCACCGACCCTGACCCGGCTCGGGGCAGGGACGGCGAGCGCGCGCCGCGATCGGACGCCGCTCTGGCCGCCGCCGGCGCGGTCGAGCACCCGCTCCGGGGGGTCGGCGGCTCTGCGTCGTCGGCACGGAGCGCCGAGTCCGGCCTGCTCGTCATCGGCGCGCTGCTGGCGGGCCTGCTCACTTCGGCGGCGGCCGTGCGCTTCGGGCTCTCGGAGCGCGGGCGACGGGCAGATCAGCAAAGCGACCGGCTCGCCACGGCCGGCGGCCCGGGCACGGACGCCGGGCCGCGCGGTCCGGCGGCGGTCGCGTCGCCCGATCGACCGGCGGGGGCTCAGCTCCCGCCGGTCGACGCCGGTCTACTCCGCCTCGAGGCCGGGGCCGCGCCGGCGGGCGCGGATAGCATCGACCGAGATGGGCTACTACGTCACGACGCCGATCTACTACGTCAACGCCGAGCCTCACCTCGGGCACGCGTACACGACGATCGCCGCCGACGTCCTCGCCCGCCACATGCGCCAGCGCGGCGAGGACGTGTTCTTCCTCACGGGGACGGACGAGCACGGCGAGCCGGTCGCGCTGGCCGCCGAGCGCCTCGGGACCACGCCACGCGAGCTCGCGGATCGCAACGCCGTGCGCTTCAAGGACCTCGCGCGGCGAATCAACGCCACGAACGACTTCTTCATTCGCACGCTTGACGAGCCGCACGTCGCTGCGGTGCAGGAGGTGCTCTCGCGTGTCGAGCGCGCGGGGCAGGTGTACGAGGGCGTCTACGAGGGGTGGTACTGCCCGCGGTGCGCGGACTTCAAGACCGAGGGTGAGCTGCTCGACGGGAGTCGCTGTCCGATCCACAGGATCGAGCTCGAGCGCGAGCGCGAGGAGAACTACTTCTTCAGGCTGTCGGCCTTCCAGGAGCCGCTCGAGCGGCTGTACGCCGAGCGACCCGACTTCGTCCTCCCTCCGCACCGGCGCAACGAGGCGCTGGCCTTCATCCGCCAGGGGTTGAGGGACGTCTCGCTCACCCGCTCGCGGCTGACCTGGGGGGTGCCCGTCCCGTGGGACGAGCGCCATGTCTTCTACGTCTGGTTCGACGCGCTCCTCAACTACTACACGGCGCTCACCTATGCGCGCCCCGGGGAGGACCTCACCGAGCGGTTCTGGCCGGCCGACGTCCACGTCATGGCCAAGGACATCCTCAAGTTCCACGCGGTGATCTGGCCGGCGCTGCTCATGGCCGCCGGGCTGGCCGTGCCCGAGCACCTGTTCGTGCACGGCTACCTGCTCATGGACGAGCACAAGATGTCGAAGTCGCTCGGCAACGTGATCGACCCCTTCCAGGTGATGGACGTGTACGGGACCGACGCGCTGCGCTACTACCTGATGCGCGAGGTCAACTTCGGGCAGGACGGGTCCGTATCGCCCGAGGGGTTCGAGACGCGCTACACGACCGAGCTGGCCAACGAGTACGGGAACCTGGCGAGCCGTACGCTCGCGATGATCGCGCGCTACCGCGGCGCGGTCGTGCCGGCCGCCGCGCCGCCGCCCGCGCTGGCGGACGACTTCGACGGGGTCGCCGAGCGTGTGTGCGCGCATTTCGACGCGGTCGAGGTCACCGCCGCCCTCGACGAGGTCTGGCGCCTCGTGCGGCGCCTCAACCAGTACGCCCAGGACGAGGCACCGTGGCAGCTCGCCAAGCAGGACGGCGCAGAGGAGCGCCTCGACGTGGTGCTCCTCGGGCTCGCCGAGGGCCTGCGCGTGGCGAGCGTCCTGCTGCATCCGTTCATGCCGGAGTCGGTCGAGCGGCTGCTCGGGGCGCTCGGCGACGAGGACCGGTCGCTCGCCCGCGCCCGCTTCGGCGCCGGGGGCGGCGGGCGCCGGGTCGGCGAGCTGACGCCGCTCTTCCCGCGCGTCGCGCCGACCGGCGCCGCGGCCGCCTGAGCGTGGTTGACACCCACTGTCACCTCGACGCGTGCGCTCCGCCCGACGCGGAGCTCGTCGATCGCGCACGGGCGGCGGGGGTGGGGCGACTCGCCACGGTGGGGACCGACGACGAGGGGATCGAGCGCGCGCTCGCCACCGCCCGCGCGCACGACGAGGTCGTCGCCATCGTGGGCCGGCACCCGCACGAGACCGCCGGCTTCGCGGCGCGGGACCTCGACCGGATCGAGGCCGCTGCGGCCGATCCCCACGCGCGGGCGATCGGGGAGACGGGCCTCGACTTCTACCGCGACCACGCGCCGCGCGAGGACCAGCAGTGGGCGTTCGCCGCGCAGCTCGAGCTCGCCG
Organism: Thermoleophilaceae bacterium; assembly: GCA_035296645.1. Lineage (GTDB taxonomy): Bacteria > Actinomycetota > Thermoleophilia > Solirubrobacterales > Thermoleophilaceae > JACCUC01. The sequence goes on along the minus strand of DATHAN010000256.1, from coordinate 6,059 downwards.
AGCGGCTCGGTCTGCCGGTCGCCATCCACACCCGCGCGGCCGAGGAGAACACCTTCGCCCTCCTGCGCGAGCGCGCCGCCCAGCTCACGGTCGTGCTGCATTGCTTCTCCGCCCCGGATCGCCTGGACGAGTGCGTCGAGCACGGGTGGCTGTGCTCGTTCGCCGGCAACGTCACCTACCCGCGCGCCGACGCGCTTCGCACCGCGGCGCGCGACCTGCCCGACGACCTCCTGCTCGTGGAGACCGACTCGCCCTACCTCGCACCGCAGCCGGTACGGGGGAAGCCGAACGAGCCGGCCAACGTGGTGGCGACCGCCGCGGCGGTGGCCGATCTGCGCGAGACGTCCTACGAGGGGCTCGAGCGGACCGTGGAGGCCAACGCGGCTCGCGTCTTCGGATGGTGACCGGCGAGGCGAAAGGGCGCGAGCAGCGAGTGGGCCCGAACCTTCGACGCTGGACGCTCGACCGCCTGCGCGAGCTGGAGCTCCGTCCGAGCCGCGACCGGGGCCAGAACTTCATCGTCGACGACCGGTACCTCCGCGCGGTCCTGAAGGCGGCCGAGCTAGCCCCGGGCGACGTCGCGCTCGAGGTCGGGGGCGGGCTCGGAGCGCTGTCGCTCCGCGTCGCTCCGCTCGTCGCTCACCTGCACGTGGTCGAGGTCGACCGCCGCCTCGCGGCGCTGCTCTCGCGTGAGCTCTCGCCGTTCGCCAACGCGACCGTGCACGCGGTCGACGCGGTCGGGCTCGACCTCGCCGGCCTCGTCCCGGTGCCGACGAAGCTCGTCGCCAACCTCCCGTACGGCGTGGCGGCAACCACCCTGCTCAAGGCGATCGAGGAGCTGCCGGACGCCGCACTGCTCGTCGGCATGGTCCAGGTCGAGGTCGCCGAGCGGCTCGCCGCGGCCCCCGGATCGCGCACCTACGGCGCCACGTCGGTGCTCGCCCAGCTCGCGTGCGAGGTCCGTCTGTGGCGGCGCGTGCCGCGCTCGGCGTTCCATCCGGCGCCGAACGTCGACTCGGCGATCCTCATCCTGAGGCGACGGCGGCCGGCTCCCGCGCCCGAGGTGCGGGAGCTCGTGCGTGCCGCGTTCGCCCACCGGCGCAAGACGCTCGCCGGGTCGCTGGCGCTCGCGGGCACCGCCCGCCCCGACGTCCGCGAGCGTGCCCGCGAGGTGCTGCTCGCGCTCGGTCACCCGCCGGATGCGCGCGCGGAGCGTCTGTCCCCGGAGGAGCTCGAGTGGCTCGCCGTCGGTCTCGGGCGCGACGGGGAGCCCTCAGGATGACCACGGAGCTCGCGCCGGCCAAGGCCAACCTCGTGCTCCAGGTCGGCCCGCGTCGACCCGACGGGCTGCACGAGATCTGCTCGCTGTTCGTCTCGCTCGAGCTCGCCGACGTCGTTCGCGTCGAGCCGATCGACGATGCCCGACACGCCGACGATCGCGTCGAGTGCCCGGGGGTCGACGGGACCAACCTGGCCGCGGCCGCGCTCGTCGCGTACCGTGCGGCCGCGGGTGCGTCGAGCGTCCCGGCGCTCCACATCCACATCGACAAGCGCATCCCGGTCGCCGCCGGCCTGGGCGGGGGGAGCGCCGACGCCGCCGCCACCCTCCGCGCCGCCGACGCGCTCGCCCCGGCGCCCCTCGGCACGGCCCGCCTGCGCCGGCTCGCCATGGGGATCGGCGCCGACGTCCCCAGCCAGGTCGAGCCGCGCCACGCTCTGGTCACGCGCGCGGGCGAGCACGTCGAGCCGGTCGACCTCCCGCCGCTCGCGCTCGTGCTCGTGCCGCAGCGCGAGGGGCTCTCGACCGCGAGCGTCTACGCCGAGGCCGATCGCCGCGGCGACGTCCGCTCGCGACTCGACCCCGACCGGCTGCGCGAGCTGGTCCGTGCAGGTTCTCGCGAGCGGCTTCTCGCCGCGCTCGAGAACGATCTCGAGCCCGCGGCGCGCGCCCTGCGCCCCGAGCTCGACCGGGTGGCCGAGCGACTGCGCGCGGCAGGCGCGCTCGCCGCGCTCGTGAGCGGGTCGGGGCCGACAATGCTCGGCGTGTTCGACGGGCTCGACCCGGCGCGGCGGGCGGCGGAGGAGATCGAGGGAGCGATCGTCACGCGCCCGAGCTCGGGCCAGGGACGCATCGGGGATGCCTTCGAGGACAGCTCGGCGACCACCGAGGCGGTGCCGGCCGCCGCGGGGTGCGCCCGGCCACGGTGACGAGCTCGTCTGCCCGAACCGCGTCGGGCGCCCGCCCCGTGCGGACGCTGGTGCTCGTCGCGCTCGCCGGGCTCGCCGCCTTCCTCCTCGCGCTCGCCGCGGTCGCGCTCGGCGGGCGCCTCGCGCCGCTCGACGGCCAGGGCCTGGCGGTCGCCCACGAGCTGGCGCGGACGCTTCCGGACGGCGCCGTGCGCACCGTCACCGCTCTCGGCGCCTTTCCCACGATCGCGGCGGTCGTCGGCGCCGCGGCTCTCGCGCTCGTCGCTCGCGGCCGGCCGCGAGCGGCGGCGGCGCTCGTCGTCGGCTTCGTCGCCATCGCCGTCACGGTCCGACTCGTGAAGGCCGGGGTCGCGCGCCCGCGTCCGCCCGGGCACGACCGCACGTTGACCAATGCAAGCTTCCCCAGCGCGCACGCCACCTACTCGACGGCCTGGACCGCCGTCGCGCTCGTGCTCACGCGCTTGCGCGCGGGGGCGCACACCGGCGCGCGCGCTCGCCGGCCGGTTGTCGCCGGCGCGCTGCTCGTCACGCTCGCCGTGGGGGCGACGCGTCCCCTGCTCGACGCCCACTTCCTCTCCGACGTGGTCGGCGGGTGGGCTCTCGGCGCCGCGCTGTTCGCGCTCGCCGGCGCGCTCGCGCTCGCTGTCGGTCCGATGCGGCACACTAGGCGCGCAGACGGCGATCGCTCGGCACCGGAGCGGACGGAGACGACGGCGTGATCATCGGAGTGACGGTCATCAACATCGTGCTGGCGATCGCGGGGGCGATCGGCCTCGGCGGTTACCTCGGCCTCATCGTCGCGCCGGCGTGCGCCTCCTACTCGCGCAAATGGGAGAAGGCCGCCGCCGCGTTCCTCACGCTGTTCATCCTGGCCGGGCTGCTGGTGACCGGCGCGGCGATCGGGGCGGCGCTCGTCTGGTCGTACGACCGCTGGGGTTAGCCGCCGCCCGACCTCGACCGCCCGGCCGCGACAAAGGCCGTCCATACAATCGGGCGATGGAGGAACCAATGCCGGCCACGCCTTCGACGCCGCCCGACGCCGGGGCCGGCGCCGGGGTCGCCTCGCTCGACGCGCTCGCCGCGGTCTCGGCCGCCGTGGAGGCGGGGGCGGGTCTGCACGAGGTCGTCCGCGCGGCGGGACGCGCGCTCGGAGCCGGCGCGGCGCTGCTCGACGCCTCGAGCAGCGTGCTCGCGGTGGCGTGCCGCTCGCCCGAGGAGGAGCGCGCGGTCCTGGGCAAGGCGGCCGGGTCCGAATCGCTCGAGCTCCGCGTCGCCGAGCGGCGGGTGGGCGAGCTGCGCTTTCGACCCCGCGCCGCCCGTGGCGCGGCGGCCGTCCCTCCGGCCGATGCGCTGCTGCGCATGGTCGGCTCGGTCATCGCGCTCGAGGTCGACCGGTCCGCCGCTCCGGAGCGGGCGACCGAGGCCGCGGTCGCGCGCTTCCTCTACGACGTCCTGAACCGCCGCGCGACCGACCGCGAGAACATCGTCGCGCGGGGTCGCGAGCTGGGCGCGGACCTCGCCGGCGGGGCGGCGGTGCTCGTGGTCCGCGCGCATGCCTACCAGCCCGAGGAGGGCGACTGGCGGGCGCGCGTGCTCGCGGCCGCCGAGCGCTCGGCCCGGCGCGTGGCGAGCGGGGCGCTCGCCGCGGCGATCCAGCTCGACGCGGGCCGCCGGGCCGACGGCGAGGGTCGCGCGGCCGCGCGCGCCGGGACCAACGGCGAGGGCGAGATCGTGATCGTCGCCTCGGGCCGCGACCCCGCAACTCCGGAGCGCGTGCAGGGGGCCGTCCTGCGCGAGCTCGAGGGCCGGTTCCCCAAGCACGGCTTCGCGGTCGCTCGCGGGCGCTCGGTCGCCGACCCGGTCGACCTCCACCGCGCGGCGGCCGAGGCGCTGCTCGCGGCCAACGTCGCCGAGGCCAGCGGCGAGACCACGCTCGCCTTCGAGGAGACGGGGTCCTATCGCCTCCTGCTCTCCGCGATGAGCGAGGATCCCGGCGAGCTCGAGCGTTTCTACTCGGAGACGATCGCCCCGCTCGCCGACTACGACGAGCAGTACGAGACGGCGCTCCTGCTCACGCTCGAGACCTATCTCGACTCGGACGGGAGCGTCGCGGGGACGGCTCAGCGCCTGTTCACCCACCGGCACACCATCCGCTACCGGCTCGAGCGCGTGCGCGAGCTGACCGCCCTCGACATCGGCTCGAGCGACGGTCGCGAGCGGCTCAGCCTGGGCCTCAAGGCGATGCGCGTGCTTGGCTACGCGCCTCCGGCCGGGCCGGCGACCGAGCGCGGCGCGGAGGCGGGCCGGGTCCCGCGGGAGGAGCCGCGGGGATAGGGCGCGGCGAGCCGGCAGTCGAGACGGCCTGCGCGGTGCGCCGATCGCACGCCGAGCTGGGGAGCCAGGATTCGAACCTGGTCTTGAACATCCAAAGTGTCCCGTGCTGCCGGTTACACCACTCCCCAGGGCAGTCGCAGGATAGATCGGTCGAGCCCTCTCGAACCGAACCGGGTGAGACCTCAGCGCGGCGCCGCACCGGCCGCCCGAGCACCCCGCGAACCGCCGGGAGCCGCGCGACGCGCCGGTAGTCTGACCTCGTGCCCGCCGCCCCGACCGCGCTCATCATGGCCGCCGGCCACGGGACGCGCATGCGCTCGTCGCTCCTCAAGGTCCTCCATCCCGTGTGCGGGCGGCCGATGCTCGAGTGGGTCATCGCCGCGGCGCGCGCCGCGGGAGCAGGGCGGATCGTGTGCATCGCGCGCCCCGGCGAGTGGCTCGAGCTGGCGCTGCCGGCGGGCGTCGAGCTCGTCGAGCAGCGCTCGGGCGAGGGGACGGGCGCCGCGGTGCTCGCCGCGCGCGCCGAACTCGAGGCGGCGGCGCCCGACGGCGACGTGGTGGTCCTCTCGGGCGACCACCCGCTCGTCACCGGCGAGCTGGTCGCCGAGCTGCTCGCCGCCCACGCACGCACGGGTGCGGCGGCGACGATCCTCACCACCGACCGGCTCGATCCGGCGGGCTACGGCCGCGTCGTGCGCGCCGCCGAAGGGAGTGTCGAGCGTCTCGTCGAGACCAAGCACCCGGAGCGCGTCGCCCCGGACGAGCTCGCCATCCGCGAGATCAACCTCGGCACGTACGCCTTCCGCGCGGGCTGCCTGCTGGACGCGCTCGACGCCGTCGGCGAGACCGACGGCGAGCGCTACCTGACCGGCGTCTTCCCGCTGCTGCGCGCGCGGGGGCTCGCCATCGCCACCCACCCCACCGACGACACCCGCAGCGCGCTCGGGGTCAACACCCGCGCCGAGCTGATCGCGGTCGAGCGCCACGCGCGCGCCGCGCTCGTCGAGCGCCACGCGTTGGCCGGCGTGAGCTTCGCCGCGCCCGACACCGTGGTCCTCGATGCCGACGTCGAGATCGGAGAAGACACGACGATCGCCCAGGGCGTCACGCTCACGGGCCGCACGCGCATCGGACGCGCGTGCGAGGTCGGGCCGCACACCACGGTGATCGACTCGTCCCTCGGGGACCGCGTACGCGTCCCGCACTCCCACCTCGTCGAGTGCGAGGTCGAGGACGGGGCCACGATCGGGCCGTTCGCGTACCTGCGCCCGGCCGTGCACCTCGAGCGGGACGCCAAGGTGGGAACCTTCGTCGAGGTCAAGAACGCGCGCGTCGGCGCCGGCGCGAAGGTCCCCCACCTGTCCTATGTCGGCGACGCCGACATCGGCGAGGGCGCGAACCTCGGCGCCGGCAACATCACCGCCAACTACGACGGCCGCCGCAAGCACCGCACGCGCATCGGCCGCAACGCGCGCACGGGCGTCGACACGGCGTTCGTGGCGCCGGTGAGCGTGGGC
>DATHAN010000255.1:0-7795 GCA_035296645.1 Thermoleophilaceae bacterium | reverse complement strand
GTACGGCTCGTCATCATCAACAGGAGGCCACTGCGCCTTAGAGCAACCGTTGCACGCTGCATGCTTGACCCAGTTTGAGCAGGACAGGCATGATAGTGATATTCCTCTCTGCGGCGGGCGAGCGTCCTCCCTTCGGTAGAGGAGGCATTCGGCCTCGTTCTCGTCGAGTCGCTCGCGGCCGGACGCCGGTGGTGGCCGCCCGCTCGGGAGCTACTTCCAACGTCCTCCCTTCCGGCAGTCCCGCCGTGCTCTTCGAGCCGGACGACGAACACGGTCTACGCCACGCGCTCGAGGAGGCGCTCGTCGTCGGGCAGCGGCCGGACGTCGCCGAGGAGTGCCGGGCGGCCGCCCGTCCGTGGGACTGGTCCGCGGTCATGCCGCAGTACGAAGCTGTCTACGAGGAGGCGGTGTCCGCCTCGGCCGAGCCTCGCGCCGGTTCACCCGCCGCGCGCGCACACTAGCCTCCGCGCGCGATGCTCCCGGTGGCCATCCTGTGCGGCGGCAAGGGCACGCGCATGCTCGAGGCGGGCGAGAGCCTGCCGAAGCCGCTCGTCGAGGTCGGCGGGAGGCCAATCCTTTGGCACGTAATGTCGCTCTACGCCGGCCAGGGCCTCCGGCGCTTCGTGCTTCTGCTCGGCCACGGGGGGGAGCGGATCGAGGCGTTCGCCACGACCCTCCCCGCCGACTGGGAGGTGACCTGCCTCGACACCGGCCTCGACACCCCCACCGGCGGCCGCGTCGTGCGGGCCGCCGACCACCTGCGGGAGGGCACCTTCGGCCTCACCTACGCCGACGGGGTCGCCGACATCGATCTCGACGAGCTCGTCGCCTATCACCGCGAGCACGGTCGCACGGCAACGATGACCCTCGTCCGTCCGCGGAACCCGTGGGGCGTAGCGCGCCTCGAAGACGGAGGCCGGATCGGCGGGTTCGTCGAGAAGCCCCGGCTCGACGCGTGGGTCAACGGCGGCTTCATGGTCATGGAGCCGCGCGCCCTCGAGGCGATCGGCTCGGACGACGTCCTCGAGCGGGAGCCGCTCGCGACGCTCGCCGAGCGCGGAGAGCTCTACGGCTACCGCCACACCGGCTTCTGGGACTGCATGGACACCTACAAGGACACGCTGCTGCTCAACGAGCTGTGGGAGCGGGGGGCGGCTCCCTGGCAGGCCCTCGTCGGCGCGTGAGCGACGGCCGCCGCGCCGGCGAGACGGCACTGGTCACGGGCGCACAGGGCTTTCTCGGCTCGTGGCTCGCCGAGCGCCTGCTCGAGGAGGGCGCCCGCGTGGTCGCGCCGCGCCGCGACGTGCCCGCGCTCTCGCGCTTCCGCCTCGAGGGGCTCGAGGCGCGGTGCGACCTAGTCGACGTCGACCTGCTCGACGAGCCGGCGGTCGCCCGCGTCGTAAACGAGTACGAGCCGACCCTCGTCTTCCACCTCGCCGCCCAGACGATCGTCGGCACGGCGAACCGCTCGCCGCTCGCCACGTTCGAGACGAACGTGCGCGGCACGTGGAACCTACTCGAGGCGTGCCGCGCGCTCGGCGAGCGGGGGCCGGCGCGGGCGATCGTGGTCGCCTCGTCCGACAAGGCGTACGGGGCTCACAACGAGCTCCCCTACCGCGAGGACTTCCCCCTGCGGCCCGCCTACCCCTACGACGTATCCAAGGCCTGCGCCGACCTCGTCGCCCGCTCCTACGCCCACACCTACGGCCTGCCGGTGGCGGTTACCCGGCTCGCGAACGTTTACGGTCCCGGCGACTTCAACCTGTCGCGGATCGTCCCCGACACAGCCCGCGCCCTGGTCCACGGCGAGCGCCCCGTCGTCCGCTCCGACGGCACCCCCGAGCGCGACTTCATCCACGTCGCCGACGCCGTCGAGGCCTACCTCTCGGTGGCCGACTCGCTCGCACAGCCGGAAATGCGGGGCCGCGCCTGGAATGTCGGCGCCGGCGAGCCGGTGGCAGTCATCGAGATCGTCGAGCGGCTGATCGCCGCCTCGGGCCGCGATGTCGAGCCCGACGTGCGCGGCTCGGGCACCCCTCCGGGTGAGATCGATCGTCAGTGGCTCGATGCGAGCGCGATACTCGACGAGCTCGGCTGGGCGCCCGCGCGCTCACTCGACCACGGTCTGCGCGAGACGTACGCGTGGTACGGGCGGGTGCTCGGCTGAGTCACGCCGGCGGCCGGCAGCTGGCAGAGGGGAGAGAGGCGAGCGCGCGACACGCCGCCGCCGCGATCTCCTTCACGAGCGGATGCATCGCGCGAGACGTATAGGACGAACGGGCCGAGCGGGCGCCCCCGGACAAGGACCGGCTCTGTAGCGCGGCAACCGTGGCGGAAGCGACTCTGGGGAGTCCCTACGCCCTGGAACTCTTCGTCGAACGCCTCGACCGAGCCAGCAGGAGGATCAGCCATCCGATGCCTCGTGTGCCGCATGCACCGCGCACGGACCGCATGGCGGCACGCATGGCGGACCCTGGAAGGGCTAGCCAAGCCTCTCCGGCTCAACGCGCCAGCAAGACTGTGGCGGCCCACCGTCGACGCGAGTGGTTCGTTCTCATTCGGGGCCGCGAGCAAGCGCGAAGCCCGGTGCGGGGGCTCGCCGACAAGCGAATGTTCCGCCTCGTTCACCTCTCGGTCGGAGGCCTGGTCGGCTCATGGCGGTGTTTCATGACGCTTCAGAACGAGGTAGTGACCGTCCGAGAAGGCGACGCGGTACCCGCCGCGCCGGCTGGCCAGGAAACGCTCGACGACCGACCTAGGGAAGGGGAACGGACTGCCCGCCTTTCAGATGCCCCCCTAGAGGCCATCTGGCCCGGATCGACCCGAGGAAGCTCGGAGACTACGCTCTTAACCCGGAGTACAGCCTGACGGCAAGCACAAACCGGTGTTCGCCGCCGCGCTCGGCATCTCCCACGATGACTGGCCGTATATCCGCTACGGAGTCGCCGACTGGTTCGCGTTAGCCCCGTCACGGCGAGGGCCCCAATCGATCCGGCTCCCGGGATTGCGAGGTTATCGCCCCTGTCGATGGGCACCATCCGGTCGTCACCGGAGGATTGAGGAGGGTGACGATCCTCCGTGTTTTCGCTGCTTACGTCTCTAGCGGGGAAAGCATGTCGCCTACTTGGCGCCGCAGTCACCGATCTGGGAAGCTCTGTCCCGAGATAAGGGAGCGACGGCTGATCTGCTCGACGGAGTCGAGCTGAAGGCGGCTTCCGGCCGGTGGCCGGCGGGAACGGTCGGGCACGGTGGTGGCCTCTTGAAGGATGAGACTCTCCTGTTGGAGACGACAGAGGATGGCCGGACGCTCGACACGTTCCTGCTCCCGCCCGACGCCCTCAAGCGCTCGATCCGGTCCACCAACCAGGTTGGCCGCCTGAGGCGAACTCTCGGTAGCGTGAGCGCCTTGCCGGCTCGCCTGAGGCCGGCGGTTCTCATCCGCTCGCACATTAGTCCCCCATGGCCTGGAACATCCTCATCGCCGGCGGCGGCTTCGGCGGCCTGTTCGCCGCGCGCGCGCTCGAGCGCGCGCTGCCCCCGCACGCCGCGCGCGTGACCCTCGTCGACGACGCCAACTTCATGCTGTACAGCTCGCTCATGCCGGGCGCCGCCGGGGGGACGCTCGAGCCGCGCCACGTCGTCGTGCCCCTGCGGCGCGAGCTCAGGCGCACGGACATCCGGCTCGGACGCGTGATCGGGGCAGACCCGGGGGGGCGGGTGCTCCGGATCCTCGCCCCGGACCCCGGGAGCGCCCCCGGCGGCGACACGGGCGACGGCACCTACGAGCTCCCGTACGACCATCTGATCGTCGCGCTCGGCTCGATCTCGCGCACCGCGCCGGTGCCCGGCCTGGCCGAGCACGCCGTCGGGTTCAAGACGCTCGCCGACGCGATCGCCCTGCGCAACCGGGTGCTGCACACGCTCGAGGTCGCCGAGGGGACCGACGATCCCGCCGAGCGCCTGGCCCAGCTCACCTACGTCTTCTCCGGGGCGGGCTACGCCGGCGTCGAGGCGCTCGCCGAGCTCCAGGACCTCGCCGCCGACGCGCTCGACCGCTACCCGCGCTGCCGCCTCCACGGCATGCGCTGGATCATGGTCGAGGCGCGCGAGCGGGTCATGGGCGAGGTCCCGGCCGCCCTCTCGGACTTCGCCGTACGCGAGCTGCGCGCGCGCGGCATCGAGGTCCTGACCTCGACCCGGCTCGAGGAGGTCGGCTCCGACCACGTGCGCCTCTCGACCGGCGAGACGGTCCCGTGCCGCACCGTGGTGTGGACGGCGGGCGTCAGGGCGCATCCCACCGTCGCCGAGCTGGGGCTGCCGCTCACCGACGACGGCCGGATCGTGGTCGATGACCACCTGCGCGTGCCGGGCGTTGAAGGGGCGTGGGCCATCGGCGACGCCGCGGCCGTGCCCGACCCGGCCCGCCCCGGCCAGCCGTGCCCCCCGACCGCCCAGCACGCCATGCGCCAGGGCCGGCGCGTGGGCGAGAACGTCGCGGCGGCGCTCGGCTCGGGCCACCCGCGCCCCTTCACCTACAGGACGCTCGGGTTCTTCGCCGAGCTCGGTCGCCACCAGGCGGTAGCGAGCGTAATCGGGTTTAAGTTGCGCGGGTTCCCCGCGTGGTTCCTCACCCGGACCTACCACCTGCTGCGCATACCGGGGCTCGGGCGCAAGGTCCGGCTGGTGACCGACTGGACGGTCGGCCTCCTGTTCGGCCGCGATGCCTCGGAGCTCGGTCAGCTCGGGCACCCGCAACCGCTCGGCGAGGGGGCGGATCCGGCGGTCGGCGTGGGCGCGGCGGAGGACGGGGGTCAGCCGGAGCGGTGAGCGCCGCCCGCGCTCGCCGCTACGACGGCTTGCGCGTCGCGTAGACGATGATGTTGTCGCGGTAGTGACGCGTCGCGCTGTTGAAGGGCCCGCCGCACGTGACGAGCCTGAGTGTCGGAAGGCTGGTCTTGCCGTAGACCCGCCTCGTGGGGAAGGAGTCCTTTGCGACCGTTTCGACCCGCTGGGCGGAGAAGACTACGGTCGAGCCGTCCTTGCGGCGGACCCGGATTTCGTTGCCGCGCTCGACGTTCTTGAGCGTGTAGAAGGCGGCGGGGCCAGACCGCGAGTCGACGTGGGCGGTCATCATCGCCGCTCCGCGCTCGCCGGGCTCGGGCCCGGCCTCGCGCCAGCCGGCGTCCGAGAAGTCCGACGGCACCTCGATCTCGCCGTTCGACTGGAGTCCGAGCGGGATCACGGGCGCTGAGATCCCGACCGAGGGAACGCTCACGGCGATCGGGCTCGCGGCGTTGCGATCGATGCGGATGCGCAGGTCGCGCTCCGGCTCGGGCTTGGGCTTGGGCTTCGGGCGCCGCCTCGGCTCAGGCTCGACGCGGAGCGGGAGGGGCGGGTTGGGGTCGACGCGCACGGCCGCCACCCGCGGCGCGGGCTTCGGCTCGTCCGGCCACAGCAAAAGGGCGAGCCCTACAGCGATGATAACGACGACGGGCGTCGCGATCAGCGCGCGGCGCCGCGTTATCGAGAACCCACCCCGTGCGCTTCCCAAGCTATCGCGCGGTCAGCGCGAAGCGCGGCGGCGAAGCGCGAGCACCGTCCCGCCGAGGAGGGCGAGGGCGAGCAGGGACGCCCCGCCCGCGATGACGGCGGGTGAGAGCCCCCGGGGCTCCGCTGCACCGCCCGCACCGCTGTCGACGCCGCCCCGGGGCGTCGTGCCCCGGTCGCCGACGCCGCCCCGGGGCGTCGTGCCCCGGTCGCCGCGGGCGCGCTCGCAGCCCGAGACTTCGACGTTCTGGATGTTCTGATCGTCGGCGGGCTGGGTGCCGCCGTCCGGCTCGGTGCCCTGACCCTGGGCTTCGACGTCGGCTGCGGACTGCTGGGTGCCTCCGTTCGCGAAATCGACCGTGAAGTCGATCGTCAGGCGCGGATCCGCGCAGACCGAATCGCCTTGGGTATTGGTGAACCGGCCGCTGATGAGCGTGTCGTCGCCGGACCCGGAGGGCCGGCACTCGAAGGTCTGGCTCCTCTGCTCGTTCGAGCACTCGGTTCCCGAGTCACCCTCTACGCGGCCGGCCTCGGTCGTCTCGAGGACGACGTTCTCGATCGAGGCGTCGCCGCAGTCGACGACGAACGAGGCGACTCGCTCGTCCTGAGTTGCCCTCACCTCCGCAGTGCACGGGCCGGATCCATCCTGGGCCGACGCCGAGGCCGGGAGCAATACCGCCGTGAGGACGAGCGCCGATAGGAGTGCGAGCAACCGGCGCGTCACTTGCGTCGGTCCGATCCCCGGAGCGTTGCCCCTGCTCGACATGCGTTCGTCTCCTCCCTCCGTCGCGGCGCGGCGGCTCATTTGGGCGGGGAGAGTAGTGCCCCGAGCGGCGAAGCGCAACTTCCAGCCGCAACGAGGGGTGCAAAACGGGCATTCGTATCGCGCCGGTGGGCGCTCCGAGCGCCGCTCTTTCAGCCGACGAGCCGCCGCGCGCGCAGCTCGGCGAGCGCCTCGTCGCCTCGCTCGGTGACCGTCTGCTGCGCCACCCATTCCGCCAGCTGCGGGAGCCCTTCGCTCAGCTCGACCTCCGCCTCGAAGCCGAGCAGCTCTCGCGCTCGCGTCGTCTCGGCCAGGCAGTGGCGGATGTCGCCGGCGCGGAACTCGCCGGGGATCTCCGGCTCGAGGTCGTCGCGCCCGAGCTCGCGCGCCAGCGCGCGCGCGAGCTCGAGGATCTCGATCCGCCGGTCGGCGCCGACGTTGATCGCGTGCCCGGGCGCTGCCGGCGCGTCCATGGCGGCGAGCGTCGCGCGCACCACGTCGGACACGTGGACGAGGTCGCGGCGCTGGCGACCGTCCTCGAACACGAGCGGCGACCGCCCGCTCAGGACGCGCGCGGCGAAGATCGCCGCGACGCCGGTGTAGGGGTTGCCGAGCGCCTGCCGGGGGCCGTACACGTTGAGGTAGCGCAGCGCCACCGCCTTGAGCCCGTACGCGCCGCCGAGCACGAGCGCGAGCTCCTCCTGATCGCGCTTGGTGATCCCGTACACGCTGATCGGCCGCAGCGGGTGCTCCTCGCGCGCCGGCACGTGCTCGACCGGCTCGCCGCAGCGCGGGCAGCGCGGCTCCCACTCGCGACGGCGAAGCTGCTCGATCGCCCGCACGCCCGGCTGCACCTCGCCGTGCTCGGCGCACCGGTAGGTCCCCTCGCCGTAGACCACCATCGACGAAGCGACGACCAGCCGGCGCACCCGGTCGCGGCGGGCGAGCACCGCCTCGAGCAGCGTCGCCGTGCCGCCGGAGTTCGCGTCGACCGCGCGGCGCACGTTCATCATCGACTCGCCGTTGCCGACCGCGCCGCCGAGGTGGAGCACGCGGTCGACGCCATCGAGCGCTCGCGCGACGGCCTCGGGGTCCGCGAGGTCGCCGCGCACGAGCTCCGCGTCGCGGTTGAGGTGAGGCGGGACGGCTCCGTCCGGGTGCGCGAGCGGATCGAAATTGTCGAGCACCCGCACCGGGTCGCCGCGGTCGAGGAGCGCGTCGACGAGGTGCGAGCCGACGAACCCGGCGCCGCCGGTGACGAGTACCCCTGGCACGGCGCGGCACGATACGGCAGCGCCGCGCGCGCGCCGAGCGGGTACGAAGCGGTAGCTTCCCGCGCCGCGTGATCGACGTCATCCTTCCCGTCCTCGACGAGGCGGAGGCGATCCCGTGGGTGCTCGAGCGGATGCCCGCGGACTACGCCCCGCTCGTGGTCGACAACGGATCGAGCGACGGCTCGGCCGCGGTCGCCGAGCGACTCGGAGC
>DATHAN010000254.1:0-6499 GCA_035296645.1 Thermoleophilaceae bacterium | reverse complement strand
CTCGACCGAGAACTGGAGCCGTCCGCGCGCCGAGGTCGAGGGCCTGATGGCGCTGTTCGCCGACCTGATCGAGTCCGAGACCCCCGAGCTCGACGCGGAAGGCGTGCGCATGCGCTTCATGGGCCGGCGCGAGGGGGTCTCTCCCGAGCTGCTCGAGCGCATGGCGTGGGCGGAGGAGCGCACGGCGGGCAACGAGCACATGACCCTGTTCGTGGCCTTCAACTACGGCGGGCGCGCCGAGATCGTCGACGCGGCGCGGCGCTTCGGGGAGGGGAGTGAGGAGGACTTCCGCCGCTGCCTCTACGCGCCCGAGATGACCGATCCCGAGCTGCTCATCCGCACGAGCGGCGAGCGGCGGCTCTCGAACTACCTCCTGTGGCAGTCGGCCTACTCGGAGCTCGTCTTCTCGGACGCGCTGTGGCCGGACTTCGACCGCGACGAGCTGGCGCGCGCGCTCGAGGAGTACGTGGCCCGCGAGCGCCGCTTCGGGGCCCGCTAGGCGATGGCCGACCGCGACCGGCGACGGACGCGGGACCGCGACCGCGGGCGCTCGCGCTCGGCGGCGACCGAGCGAGCGGAGGCCCGCGGGCGCTCGCGCCGGCGCGAGGGGCGCGAGCGGCGCCCGCGCCGCTCGGGCGGCGACGGGGAGCTGCGCGCGCGCGTGCTGTGGGCGCTCCTTCCGGCGGCGTTCGCGGTCTTCATCATCGCCGAGGGTGGGCTCGTGTTCGCGCTCGGGATCTCCGCCCTCGGGATCGTCGCCCTGCACGAGCTGTACACGCTCACGCGCGCCGTCCGCCCGGTCGACGTGGCCGGCTTTCTCGTGCTGCTCGGGCTGGTGCTCGGCGCCCTGTTCGGGACGCCGTTCCACGTGGTGCTCGCGCTCGCCGCGGCGTTCCCGGTGACGTACGCGATCGCGGTCGCGCGGCCGTGGCGGGAGCACGCCGCGTGGGCGATCGCGGTGACGCTGTTCGGGGTGCTCTGGGTCGGGCTGCCGCTCGCGCACGCGGTCTTCCTGCGCGAGCTCCCGCACGGCGGCGCGCTGCTCGTCGACGCGCTGATCGGGACCTTCGTCGGCGACAGCGCGGCGTACTCTGCCGGCAAGGCGTGGGGGCGGCGCCCACTCGCGCCGCGGGTCTCGCCGAATAAGACGTGGGAGGGACTGATCGCCGGCATCCTCGTGGGGACGTTCGCGGTGTGGGCGTTCGAGGCCGCCTACCAGGAGTTCATGGCCGCCGGCCAGGCGATCCTCATCGGCCTCGCCGTGACCATCGCCGCGCCGGTCGGCGATCTCTTCGAGTCGCTGATCAAGCGCGACCTCGAGGTCAAGGACACGGGCGGCCTGTTCGGGCCGCACGGCGGCGTGCTCGACCGCCTCGACGCGGTATTCTTCAGCGTGCCCGTCGCCTACTACGTGAGCCTGGCGGTCCTGGCGTGAACGACGCGACGGCGCTTGAGTCGGGCCTGCTCTCGGAGGCCGAGCTGCACGAGCGCGTGGCGCGCCTCGCCGCGCTCGACCGTTCGTCTGCCTCGGCCGGCGAGCTCGCCGCGGCCGAGCTGATCGCCGGCGAGCTGCGGGAGCTCGGCGCGCGCGTGCGGATCGAGCGCGAGACCGTCCACGGGACCCACTGGTGGCCGACCGGCCTGCCGGTCGCGCTGGCGACCGCCGGAGGGCTGCTCGGCGGGCGAGGTGGCGTTCTGGCGCGCCTCGGCGGGGCGGCGCTCGCCGCCTTCGCGGCCGCCGCGGTGGCCGACGACCTGGGCGGCGGATCGCGGTGGTTCCGGCGCCACTTCCTCCCCGAGCGCGAGACGGCCAACGTGGCCGCCGAGCTCGGCGACCCGAGCGCGGAGCGGACCGTGCTCCTCACCGCCCACCACGACGCGGCGCACTCGGGACTCATCTTCCACCCCGAGCTCGGGCGGGGGCTGTTCCGGCGCTTCCCCCGCACGTTCGGGCGGATCCAGACGAGCCCGCCGCTCCTGTGGGGAGCGGTCGGAGGTCCGGCGGCCGTGGCGCTCGGCGCGCTGCTCGGGCTGCGCGCGCTGCGCCTCGCGGGGACGGCGGTATCGGCGGGCTACACCGCGGCCATGGTCGACATCGGCCTGCGCGCGACCGTGCCCGGCGCCAACGACAACTTGACCGGTGTGGTCGTGCTGCTGTCGCTGGCGCGCGCGCTCGGAGCCGCCGGAGGCGCGCCGCCCGGCCTGCGCGTCGTGCTCCTCTCCGCCGGCGCCGAGGAGTCGCACCAGGAGGGGATGAACGCCTTCGCGGCGCGCCACTTCGGATCGCTCCCGCCCGAACGCACGCACGTGATCTGCCTCGACACGGTCGGGTCTCCCCGGCTCGGGCTGATCGAGGGCGAGGGAATGCTGAAGTTGAAGGACTATCCGAGCGAGGTGCGCGAGTTCGTCCAGCGCTGCGCCGACGAGGCCGGCGTCGACCTCTACCGAGGGATGCGCTTTCGCAACGCGACCGATGGCGTGGTCGCCCTGCGCGCCGGCTACCCGAGCGCGTCGATCGGCTCGGTCGACGAGTTCAAGGTGCCGACTCACTATCACTGGCCGACCGACACCGCGGATCGCGTGGACTACGCGACCGTGGCCGACGCCGCGCGCTTGAGCCTGCGTCTCGTCGAGCGCCTGGGGGAGGGAGGCGGAGCGGCCGAGTCTCCGGGCAACGCGCGCGCTCGGGCCGGCGGGGAGCAGTCCCGCGCCTAGACTCGACCCGGTGAAGCGCGTCCTCATCCTCGGCGCCACCGGCTCGGTGGGCGAGCAGGCGCTCGACGTCATCGAGCGCAGCGACGAGCTCGAGGTCGTCGGGCTCGCCGCGCGCTCGAGCTGGGAGTCGCTCGTCGAGCAGGCGCGAAGGCTCGGCGTCGAGAGCATCGCCCTCACCGATGGGCCGGCCGCCGCCCGCGCGGCCGAGGGGTGGACAGAGGGCACCGTGCTCGCGGGCTCCGAGGGGGCGATCGAACTCGTCACGGGGACCGAGTGCGACATCGTGTTGAACGCCCTCGTCGGCTCGGCGGGCCTCGGCCCGACGGTCGCCGCGCTCGGCGAGGGGATCGACCTGGCGCTCGCCAACAAGGAGAGCCTCGTGGTCGGCGGCGAGCTCGTCACGCAGCTCGCCGAGGCGACGAACGCGCGCATCATTCCCGTCGACTCCGAGCACTCGGCGCTGTGGCAGCTCGTGCGCCGCGAGCGGCCGGGGGCGGTCGAGCGGCTCGTCCTCACCGCCTCGGGCGGACCGTTCCGCGGCCGCTCGGCGGCCGAGCTCGAGGACGTTCGGCCCGACGAGGCGCTCGCCCATCCGACCTGGGACATGGGCGGCAAGGTCACCGTCGACTCGGCGACGCTCATGAACAAGGGCCTCGAGGTGATCGAGGCGATGCAACTGTTCGGCGTGCCGCTCGACCGGATCGACGTCGTGGTCCATCCGCAGTCGCTCGTGCATGCGCTCGTCACGCTCGCCGACGGCGCGGCGCTCGCCCACCTCGGACACCCCGACATGCGCGTGCCGATCGCCTACGCGCTCCACGAGCCCGAGCGCGCCGAGCTCCCGGTGCGGCCGCTCGACCTCGCCGAGGTCGGCTCGCTCAGCTTCGAGCCGCCGGACGCCGATGCCTTCCCGTGCCTCGGGCTCGCGCGCGCCGCGGCGGCGGCCGGCGGCACCGCGCCGTGCGTGCTCAACGCCGCCAACGAAGTGGCGGTCGAGGCGTTCCTCGCCGGGCGGCTCTCCTTCCCCGGGATCGCCCGCGTGGTCGAGGCCGCGCTCGAGGCGCTCCCCGCCGAGCCCGTCGGCCACTTCGACGACCTGCTCGCCGCGGACGCCGCCGCGCGCGTGCGCGCCGCCGAGCTCGCCGCGGCCGGTGGAGTCCCGGCGTGACCGTCGTCGCAATCGTCGGGGCGGCGCTCGGCTTCATCCTCCTGATCATCCTCCACGAGCTCGGCCACTTCACCGCGGCCAAGGCGGTGGGGATGCGCGTCGAGCGCTTCTCGCTCTTCTTCCCTCCGCTGCTCCTCCGCAAGAAGGTCGGCGAGACCGAGTACGCGCTCGGCGCGATCCCCGCGGGCGGGTACGTGAAGATCAGCGGCATGAACCCCGACGAGGACCTCCCCGACGAGGTCCGCACGCGGGCGTACTACTCGCAGCCGGTATGGAAGCGCGTCACGGTGATCGCCGCCGGGCCGCTCGTCAACTTCGTGCTCGCGTTCGTTCTCCTGCTCGTCCTGTTCGCGGTGATCGGTCCGGATACCGTGAGCAACCGCGTGGGGACGATCGAGCGCGGCTACCCGGCGGCGGCCGCGCTCGAGCCGGGCGACCGCATCCTCGCGGTCGACGGGCGGCGCGGCGAGCCCGCCGAGCTCTCGAGCGCGATCTCCGACAACCGCTGTGCCGAGCGACCGCCTCGCCCGCGCTGCCGGGCGACGCAGCCAGTGACCCTGCTCGTCGAGCGCGACGGGAAGCGCCGCGAGATCGCGCTGAGACCGGTATACGACCCGGCGGCCGAGCGCACCCGGCTCGGGTTCGCCTACGCTCGTGGGCCGCGCGAGAGCCTTCCGCTCGGCGAGGCGGTCGCCCTGACGGTCAACCGCTTCGGCTTCATCACCTGGGAGACGATCAAGCTCCCGCTGCGCCTGTTCGACGCGGAGAAGCGCAAGGAGATCACCGGGATCGTCGGCTCGTACGAGATCACGCGCCAGACGATCCTCGACGACGCGGCGTCGGTGGTCGGGATCCTCGGGGTGATCTCGCTCGGGCTCGCGGTGATCAACCTGTTCCCGTTCCTTCCGCTCGACGGGGGCCACATTTTCTGGGCGGTCGTCGAGAAGGTCCGCCGCCGCCCCGTGCCGTTCAGCGTCATGGAGCGCGCGGGCGTGGTCGGCTTCATGCTCGTGATGGTGCTGTTCGTCGTCGGCTTCACGAACGACATCGGGCGTCTCACCGGCGACGGCTTCAAGGTGCGATAGTTCCGCCTCGAGGGCGGCCTTCGGACGGCCGCGGAGCTCGGGGGAGGAGACAGCGATCGAAGCAGCAACCGGCGAGCGCGAGCGGACCCGCTACCGGGCACTCGACGAGACCACGATCTGCGGCGCGTTCCAGGCGACGGCTGCCGACCACGGCGACCGGGTCGCCATCCGGACCAAGGGCGACGAGCTGTCGATGACGTGGGCGGAGTACGCCGACAAGGTCGAGCGCCTCGCCGCCGGCCTGGCCGGGCTCGGTCTCGCCCGCGGCGACACGATGGCGATCATGCTGACCAACCGCCCCGAGTTCCACTGGGTCGATACCGCCGCCATGCACCTCGGGGCCGCGCCGTTCTCGGTGTACAACACCTACTCGGCCGAGCAGGTCGAGCACGTTGCCGAGGACGCCGGCAGCCGGGTCGTCGTGACCGAGCGCGCCTTCCTCGACACGGTCCGGCGGGCGACCGAGGGGTCCGGCCGCCTCGAGCACGTGGTCGTTGTCGATGGCGAGGGGGAGGACGGCGGGCTGACCCTCGACGACCTCGAGGCGCGGGCGGAGGACGGCTTCGACTTCGAGGCGGCCTGGCGCGCGGTCGAGCCGGGCGACCTGCTGACGCTCATCTATACGTCGGGCACGACGAGCGCCCAAGGGCGTCGAGCTCACGCACGCGAACCTGCTCGCCGCCGGTCGCTCGTTCGACGAGATCATCCAGTTCCCCGACGGCGCGCGTGTCATCTCGTACCTGCCGATGGCCCACATCGCCGAGCGCGCGTGCACGCAGTACCTGCCGATGCTCTTCGGCTTCACGACGACGGACTGCCCGAACCCGCGCGAGATCGCGGGCTACCTGCCCGAGGTGCGTCCCACGTGGTGGTTCTCGGTCCCGCGGATCTGGGAGAAGCTGAAGGCCGGGCTCGAGGCGAGCTTCGCCGCCGAGCAGGACGAGAACCGCAAGGCGGCGATCGAGTGGGCGCTCGGCGTCGGGCGGCAGAAGGTCGAGGCCGAGCAGGCCGGGCACGAGCTCTCCGACGACCTGCGCGAGCAGTACGAGAACGCCGACAAGTTCGTGCTCTCGAAGGTCCGCGAGCGGATCGGGCTCGACCAGCTCGAGGCGTGCAACGTTGGCGCCGCGCCGGCGCCGCCGGAGACCATCGAGTTCTTCCACTCGATCGGCGTCCGGCTCGCCGAGCTGTGGGGGATGTCGGAAACCTGCGGCGCAGGCACGTGCAACCGGCCCGATCACATCAAGATCGGGACGGTCGGCGAGGTGTCGCCCGGCGTCGAGGCGAGGCTCGCCGAGGATGGAGAGCTCCTGGTCCGCGGCGACGTGGTGATGAAGGGCTACCGCAACATGCCCGAGGCCACCGCTGAGGCGATCGACGCGGACGGCTGGCTCCACACCGGCGACGTCGCCGAGATCGACGACGAGGGCTTCGTCCGCATCGTCGACCGCAAGAAGGAGCTGATCATCAGCGCGGCCGGCAAGAACATGTCGCCGGCGAACATCGAGGCCAAGCTCAAGGCCGCCGGACC
>DATHAN010000253.1:0-4842 GCA_035296645.1 Thermoleophilaceae bacterium | reverse complement strand
AGCGAGGGCATGGATCGCGCACTCGAAGGAGTCGAAGACGTGGGCCTCGCCGCCGGCGGTCACCTCGATCGCCTTGTCGTACTCGTTTCCGCATACCTCGCACTGCGCCATCGCGTGACTCCTCTCTGGTGTGGGCGGCGGGTCGCGCTTCTCGCTTCCCCGCCCGCCGTGGCGCCGAAACCGCGGCTCAGCGCGAGGTGCGACCGACGCCGGTGAGGAACTCGCGGACGCGCAGCGGGCCGCCCGTGCGGGGCGCGAGCGGCGGCGTCTCCGCACCCTCGCTCCGCCGCATGCCCTCGAGCAGCTCGAGCAGCGCCTCCCCGCTCGTATGCCGCTGCTCCCACCCGAGCTCGGAGCGCGCGCGTGTGGTGTCCATGATCGGGACGCCGAGCGCCATGTCGAGCCAGTCGGGGGAGGTCGGATGGAGGTGCGCCTTCCAGGTGAGCTCGGCGCCGGCGCGCAGGACCCCCCCGGGGATGGGTACGGACCGGGCCCCGAGGACGCGCCCGAGCTCGGCGGGGTCGAGAGCCGGCTCGGCGGCGACGTTGAACGCGCCGCGCACGTCGCTCGCCACGGCCAGCGTGTACGCGCGGCCGACGTCGAGCGAGTGCACCGCCTGGAAGCGCAGCCGGGCGTCCTTGGGGACGATGGGGATGAGCGTGCGGCGGAGGAGCGGCGGAGGGACCAGCGGCCCGGCGAACAGCCGCCTGATGCCCGAGGCAGCGCCTCCTTTGAAGATGAGCCCCGGGCGCAGGCGGACGACGCGCGTGTCGGGCGACTCCCGCTCGAAGCGGTCGAGCAGGCGCTCGACCTCCGCCTTCTGGCGTGAGTAGAAGGAGGACGGGATGCCGTTCGTCGGCCAGCTCTCGTCGACGCGCCGGTCCTTCGGCCCGGATGAGTATGCGCCGACCGAGGACGCGTACACGAGCGACGGCACGCCGGCCTCGCGCACGGCCTCGATCACGCGCGCGCTGCCGTCGACGTTTGCCCGTCTCGTGACGCGCGTGTCGCGCGAAGGCTGGATCAGCCACGCGAGGTGGACGACGACGTCGGCGCCGCGGAAGTGTGGAACCAGGTCGTCGTCGACGATTTCCGCGGTGGCGAACTCCGTTTTTGGAGCGTCGCTCTCGGGCAGCCGCCGGGCGAGGCCGAGGATCGAGTCGACGCGGTCCTCCTCGGCGAGCGCGCGAAGCACGCTCGTTCCCACGTTGCCGGTGGCGCCGGTGATGACGACCCGCATGGCCGGGGCCTACCCAGGGGGCTGCGAGCGAAACGCCGCGTCGGCGGTGTGCCGCTCTTTAGGGCGCGGGCGTGCGGGCGCTCGGAGTGGCGCTCGTCGCGGGCGCGCTTCCCGGTTTGCCCGGCGGCCGCCCGGGTACGGCGGAGGCGCTCCCGCGACCAGAGGCTCGAGATGCCCTTCAACCCGATCGAGGCCCAGAAGTACCTCAAGGGGATGGACTACCCGGCCGACAAGCAGGACTTGATCGAGCACGCGAAGTCGAGCGGCGCTCCGCAGGAGATGATCGACGACCTCGAGAGCCATAGCGAGGAGCGGTTCGAGAACCCAGGCGAGGTCCAGAAGGCTTTCTCGAAGAGCTAGCGGAAGACGCGCGCCGCGGCGCCCGCGCTCGGTGGGCGGGCATCGGGGTCGGCAACGGCGGATCTCCTCAGCATGACGAGAGCGAGCGGCCCCGAGAGCTCCCTCGCTCCGGCGGGTCGCGCCGCGCGGGGAGCTCGCGCAGCGCCGTCAGCACCTCGTCGACCCCGATCTCGAGCAGGCCGGGGTCCGGTTTGTCGCCGTGGGGATCGCCCGTGCGTCCGGCCCACAACCCGCGGTGGGTGCCCCGTCTGGGTGGCGGCCCCCAATGCCGAGGCGACGTCGGCCCAAACAGCACGACCGACGGCGTCGCGAACGCGGTGGCGAGGTGGGCCACGCCCGTATCGCCGCATACGACGCGCTCGGCCGCCGCGACGGTCGCGCCGAGGGCGAGCAGATCGGTGCGCCCGGCGAGCACGGCGTCTTCGGAGAGCCCCGCCTCGCGGGCCACGCGGTGCGCCAGCTCCGACTCGGCGGCGGAGCCGGTCACCACCACGCGCCGCCCGTCGGCACGCGCCTCCCGCGCCACGGCGGCGAAGCGCGCGGGCGGCCACCGGCGAGCCGCGCTCGCCGCCCCGGGGTGGACCACCGTCGCCCCGTACGCTGCCGCGCGCGCGGCGCGTCGCGACTCATCCAGGGCCTCCTCGCCCGGGGGGGAGAGCTCGAGGCGACCGGGATCTGCCCGGAGACCGCTCTCGGTGAGCAGGCGACACCAGCGCTCGACCTCGTGCTCGTCGGCGCGCCACTCGGGACCGCCCCGGCTCTCGGCCACTTCGGCGTGCACAAAGGCGATCAGCCGCCGTGGCCGCGCGCCGAGCAGGACGCGATGACTCTTCGGCCCCCGTCCGTGGAGGTTCACACCGACGTCGGCGCGGGCGACGGCGGGGGCGAGCGGGTCGAGCGGAGCCGTGTCGAGAACCCCATCGACCGCCCCGGTGAGCTCGGCGAGTGGAGCCAGCGCGCGCGGCGCCGCGAGTACGAGGCGGTGCCCCGGGAACGCCTCGCGCAGGGCGCGCAGGGCGGGCACGGCGGTCAGCAGGTCGCCGAGCCCCAGGGCGCGGAGCACGAGCAGGAGCGGGCGCTCGCCCGCCGGCGCGCGCCCGGCGGGGCTCACGGCGGCCAGGACGACTCCCGCGACGGGCACACGACGAGCTCGCGCAGCTCGCAGCCCGGCGGCTGGCGCAGCGCGAAAGCGATCGTCTGCGCGACGTCCTGGGGGCGGTTGAGCTGCGCGTCCTCCGGCGGGCGGTACTGCTCGGGCCGACCGTCGAAGAACGCCGTCTGCATGCCGCCCGGGATCAGGAGGGTCACGCCGACGCGGCCGGCCGTCTCGACCGCCAGCGAGCGTGTGAAGCCGACGACGCCGAACTTGCTCGCGCAGTACGCCGTCGCGTCGCTCACCGCGCTGAGGCCGAGCGTCGACCCGACGGTCACGACCTTCCCCCCGGAGCGCTCGAGGTGCGGGAGCGCGGCGCGGACCACGGCGGCGGTCCCCAGCAGGTTGACCAGCAGGATCCGCTCCCAGCGCTCCGCCTCGATGCGGTCGAACGGCGCCGGCTCGTCCATGGCCGCGGCAGTGACCACCGCCCCGAGGCCGCCGTGGCGCTCGGCGACGCGCTCGACGGCGGCCTCGGCCGCCCGGCCGTCGGCGAGGTCGACCACCTCGTGCTCGACCTCTTCCGGCGGCTCGCGACGATCGAGCACGACCGGCGTGCCGCCAGCGGCGCCGACCGCAACGGCGGTCGCCGCCCCGAGCCCCGACGCGCCTCCGGTGACGACCACGGTGCCCAGCTCAGTGTCCACCGCGCAGCGCTACCTCCTCGATCAGCCGGGTTGTCGATCGCCCGGCGACGTAGGGCAGCACGACCACGTCGCCCCCGTGGCGCTCGAGCACCTCGGCCTCGGGCAGCTCGCGCCCGGCGTAGTCCCCGCCCTTGGCGAACACGTCGGGACGCAGTCGCTCGAGGGCCTGGGCCGGGGTGTCCTCGTCGAAAACCATCACCGCGTCGACCGCGTCCAGCGCCCCGAGGACCGCGGCGCGATCGCGCTCGTCGACGAGCGGGCGGTCGGGCCCCTTGAGCCGCCGCACCGAGGCGTCGGAGTTGAGCAGCACGACCAGGCAGTCGCCGAGCGCGCGCGCGGCCCGAAGCGAGCTGATGTGGCCGGCGTGCAGCAGGTCGAAGCAGCCGCCGGTGGCGACCACCCGGCCGCCGCCGGCGCGCACTCGCTCAGCGAGCTCGAGCGCCCGTTCGTCGGCGGGCGCACCCGCAGACCCGCGGGCGAGCGTCCGCGCGCGTGCCTCACCGGCGGCGCCTCCGTGCGCAACGAAGCGCGAGGCCGCGGCCACGGCGGCGGTCACCGCGGCCGAGGGAAGCGCACCGCCGGCCAACCGCAGCGCGGCGCGGGAGGCGAAGCGGTCACCGGCGCCGCACGCGTCGCCCGCCGCTGCGGCGTCCGGAGCGGCCACCGCGAGCGCAGGGCCCTCGGCCGCGGCGATCAGGGCACCGTGCGCCCCGCGGGTGACGGCCACGTAAGTGGCCCTCCAGCGCCGCGCCAGCTCGGCGCCGTACCGGGCGGCGCTCTCGAAGCCGTCGTCGGCGGCGCCCGCCAACGAGTCGCCCTCCGTCCCGGCGAAGTCCGCCGCCTCGGCGGCGCTCGGCGTGGCCAGCAAGCAGCCCGGCACGGGGTGCGGCCCGCGCGGGTGGGGATCCCACACCACGGGAACGTGGGCGGGCAGCGCGCCGAGCGCGTCGCGCAGGGCCGGGACGGCGGCCACCCCACGGCCGTAGTCGGACACGAGCACCCCGGCGGCGGAGGAGACGGCGGCGCGCGCGACGTGCAGGGCCTCGGAAGGTGCCGACACTCGGGTCGGTGCGCGCCCGCCACGGTCGATTCGCACGAGCGTCCGTCCGGCTCCCCGGACCCTGGACTTCTCGGGCGTCTCGCCCTCGAGACGCAGCTCGACCAGCTCGACCCCGGCGGCATGGATCAGCTCGCGGAGCTGCTCCCCGCGCGCGTCGCCCGCGAGCGCCGTGACGAGCCGCACGGGGCGCTCCCCATCGCCCGCGGCGAGCGCCGCCGCGAGCGCGGCGCCGCCGGGGCGGCTGCGCTCGACGGGGTCGTCGACGACGGGCGCCGGGGCCTCCGGGCTGAGACGTTCGACCGTACCCTCGAGGTCGCGGTCGAGCAGCGCGTCGCCGACGACAACGAGGGGGGCGGGCGGGGAGGTGCTCACCCGAGCTCTC
>DATHAN010000252.1:0-4457 GCA_035296645.1 Thermoleophilaceae bacterium | reverse complement strand
GACTACGCCGACGCGCTCGTGCTCAACCCGGGCGCGTGGACCCACTACTCGTGGGCGATCCGCGACGCGCTCGAGGTCAGCGGGCTGCCGGCGGTCGAGGTGCACATCTCGCCGATCGAGGAGCGTGAGGAGTGGCGCCGCTTCTCGGTGATCCGCGACCTGTGCCTAGGGGCGGTGCAGGGGAAGGGGGTCGAGGGCTACCGCGAGGCGCTCGAGCTCGTGCAGGGTCATCTGGCGGAGGCGGCGCGAAGTTGAGCGCGGGCGGCGGCGCGAGCGCGGGCGCGGACGCTCGAGCGAGCGAGGCCAGCGTCGACGGCCGGCCCGAGCCGCTGCGCACCGACCGGCTCGCCGAGCGCCTGGGTGAGCGCGAGCTCGACGCCCTGCTGGTCACCAACCCGGTCAACGTTCGCTACCTCACCGGCTTCACCGGGACGAACGGCGTCGTCGTGCTCGATGCCGACGGAGCCCGCACGTTCGTCACCGACTTTCGCTACCTCGACCAAGCCGAGGCGCAGCTTCCGCCCGCGTTCGAGCGCGTGCGCGGCAGGCAGGACCTGCACGAGGACGCCGCCGGCCTGCTCGCCGGTCGAATCGGCTTCGACGACGAGCACCTGACCGTCAAGGCGCACCGCCGCCTCGGCGAGCTCGTGGGGGAGGGGGTCGAACTCGTGGCCGCGGGCGGCCTCGTCGAGGAGCTGCGCGCGGTCAAGGACGCCGGCGAGGTCGAGCGCATCGCGCGCGCCGCCGCGCTCGTCGACGAGGCGCTCTCCGCGCTGTGCGAGCGGGGCCTGGCCGGCCGCAGCGAGCGCGAGGTCGCGCTCACGCTCGAGCACGACCTGCGCGAGCGCGGCGCCGAGGGCGTCTCGTTCCCGATCATCGTCGCCGGTGGAGCCCACGGCGCGCTCCCGCACGCGAGCCCGCGCGAGGAGTCAATCCCCGCCGACTCGCTCGTGATCGTCGACCTCGGCTGCGTCGTCGACGGATACTGCTCGGACTGCACGCGCACGTTAGCCACCGGCCCGCTCGGCACCGAGGCGGCCGAGGTCTACGCGCTCGTGCTCGCGGCGCAGGAGCGCGCGCTCGACGCGGTGCGCGCGGGCGCGGGCGCGCGCGAGGTCGACGCCGTGGCGCGCGAGGCGATCGTCGACGGGGGCCATGGCGAGGAGTTCGGGCACGGCCTGGGCCACGGCGTGGGGCTCGAGATCCACGAGCGACCGCGCCTCTCGCCGCTCGGCGAGGGGACGCTCGCGGCGGGCAACGTGGTGACCGTCGAGCCGGGGGTGTACGTGAGCGGGCGCTTCGGGGTGCGGATCGAGGACCTCGTGGTGGTGCGCGAGGACGGGGCCGAGGTCCTGAGCGGCTTCCCGAAGGCGCTCGTGACGGTGGAGTGACGGCGCGCCGGCCCTGCGAGGATCGGCCCAAGAAGGGGACACACTCTGAGCAGCGTGTAGACTTTATGTCTACATGAGTACGACGATCCGAGTTCCGACTGAGACCCGCGACCGACTGAACGAGCTTGCGCGCCGGCGGGGTTTGGCAGCCGGGGAGATCGTCGCCGAGCTCGTCCACCAAGCCGACGACCGCGCCCTGCTCGACGCCGCGGAGCAGAGCTGGACGCGTATCGCCGGTGACGCCGCTGCGCTCTCCGCCTACCGCGCCGAGACCCAGGAGCTCTCGACCTTCAGGGCTCCGCTGCCCGAGTATTGAGAGCAAGGCCGAGCCAGGGCGACGTGGTTTGGGCGGACCCCGACCCGACGCGCGGCTCCGAGCAGGCCAAGGCGCGCCCCTTCGTGGTCGTCTCGATCAATCAGCTCAACAGCTCGCCGCTCAACCTCTCGATCGTCGTCCCGCTCACCCGCACCGACTTCGCAAGTGCTCTACACGTGGAGATCTCTCCGCCGGAGGGCGGGCTTCGAGAGAGGAGCTTCGCCATGCCCGAACAGGTCCGCGCGCTCTCCCACGACCGGATCACGCAGCGGCTCGGCAGGCTTCGCGATCGGACGCTCGCCGAGCTCTTGCGGCGTTGTCGCCTCTTGCTGAGCGACTCCTCCTGACCCGCCCGCCCCGCCGCCTCCTATGCGAACATATGTTCGCGCATGGTGGTGTGCCTGCTCGTCCCTCGCTTCCCTCTCCTCGCCGCCCTGCGCGCGTGGTCGGTGGAGGGGAAGGCCCCGGGTGAGCTGAGCGGGGCGCCGTCCGCCTCGCTCCTCTCCGAGCCGGTCGCCCTCGGGCCGCCGCCGGGCGGAGTGCAGGCGGTCGGCGACGCCTCGCCCGCCGCCGAGGCGTTCGGGGTTGCGGCGGGAATGCGCATGGGGGAGGCGCTCGCGCGCTGTCCCGAGCTACGCCTCGTGCCCCCCGATCCCGACGCGGTGCGGGCCGGGTGGGGGAAGGTGCTCGATCGCCTCGAGCGGATCGGCGCGGCGCCCGAGTCCGACCGTGCCGGCGAGGCCTACTTCGAGGCCGACGGGCTGCGTGGGATCCATGGCGGGCATCTCGAGGGAGTCCTCGCGGCCACGCGGCGAGCGATCGGCCGGCGGGTGCGCCTGGGCGCCGCGCCGAGTCGCTTCGCCGCCTACGCGGCGGCACTGCGGGCGCGGTCCCGGGGAAGGCCGCGGATCGTGTCTGCGGCGGCGGTGCGCGCCTTCCTCGCGCCGCTCGAGGTGGGCGTGCTGCGCGTGCGCCCGGAGCTGGCCGAGCTCCCCGAGGTGCTCGAGCAGCTCGGCGTGCGCACGCTCGGCGAGCTGACTGATCTGCCCGCGCCCGCGGTGGCCGAGCGGTTCGGGCATCCGGGGCTCCTCGCGCTCGAGCTCGCCCACGGGCGCGACACCCCACTCACCCCCCGCCGGCCGCCCGAGCCGGTCGTCGAGCGGCTCGACCTGCCCGAGGCGACATCGGGCATGCAGCTCGAGCGGGCGCTCGCCCTGCTCGTGGCGCGCGTGCTCGCCCGTCCCGAGCGGCGCGGTCGCAGCCTGCGCTCGCTCGTCCTGTCGGCGCGCTTCGTCGAGGGGGGCGCCTGGCGCGCTCGGGCGACCCTGCGCCAGGCCAGCGCCGACTCCGAGCGGTTGAGGCTCGCGCTCGCCCCGCGGCTCGGCGAGCTCCCCGCGCCGGCGGAGTCGCTCGCCGTCGAGGTGGAGGCGTTCGGGCCGCCGGCGCATGACCAGGAGCGCCTCGTGCACGACGAGGACTCCGCGGCCGCGGAGCGGCGCGCGCGGCTCGGGGAGGCGGTGCGGCAGGTGCGCGCCGCGGCGGGGGAGGGGGCGGCCCTGCGCGCGCTCGAGGTCGACCCGAGGTCGCGGGTGCCCGAGCGACGCACTGTGCTGGCCCCGTTCCCGGCCGAGGAGAGCGCATCGGGCGGCCGGCGAGTCCGACCGCGGGGCGGGAACTCGCCGGAGGGGAGCCGGTGACGCCCGGCCTGCGTCGCCTCGGCGACCCGCGGTCCGCTGCGGTCGGCGCCGGCCCCCAGGGCGTGCCGGTCGCGGTCGGTCGCACGCGCGTCGAGGCGGTGAGCGAGGAGTGGGTGGTCGAGGACCGCTGGTGGACGGACGCGCCGCTGCGCCGGCGCTACTTCGAGCTCGTGCTCGCCGACGGGCGCAACGTGGTGGTGTTCCGCGACCTCGGCGCGGGGGAGAGGAGGTGGTACGAGCAGCGGGGGTGAGGCACGTGAGCTGCACGGCGAGCGCCGCTCTCAAGCACCCCGCTCTATCTCGAGTAGGCGCTCCTTGCGATGAACGCCGCCCGTGTAGCCGCCCATCCCGCCGCCGCTGCGCACGACGCGATGGCACGGGACGACGATCGGGATCGGGTTCGAGCCGAGCGCGTTGCCGACCGCCCGCGCCGCGCGGGCGTGTCCGATGTCGGCTGCGACCTCACGGTAGGTCGAGACGTGGCCGAAGGGGATCGCTGCGGTCCTCGCGAGCACGCGCGCGGCGAACGCTCCGGCTAGCGCTAGGTCGACCGGGACGTCGAACTCGCGCCGGCGGCGCTCGAAGTAGTCGGTGAGCTGGCGGCGCTCCTCGTCGAGCCGGGCGGGCGCCTCGAGGATGCGCGGCGAGAGCCGCGCGGCGAGGTCGGTCAGGACCGTGTCGCGGTCCCCGTCCTCGAGGTAAGCGAGGCGCACGAGCCCCTGCTCGCCCCTGGCGACGAGCAGCTCGCCGAGCGGGGAGGGCACGGTGGCATAGGCCACGTCCAGAAGCCCCTCCTCCGCGGCGCGCTCGGCCAAGCGCCGGCCCCAGGCCGAGGAGGCCAGGCCGGTGTCGAGTTCCTTCAGCTGCGTTGCCAGCACCGTGTGCTCCTGGTCGTTCACGTCATCTCCTTGCGTAGTCGCCTCAGGCCCTCATGGGCGCTTCGGCGCGCGGCCTCCTCCGAGCAGTCGAGGATGCGCGCCACCTCGCGGTGAGGCAGCTCGACCGCGACGCGCAGGAAGACGGCCGCACGCTGCTTGGGAGGCAGCGCCGCGA
>DATHAN010000251.1:0-2797 GCA_035296645.1 Thermoleophilaceae bacterium | reverse complement strand
GCTCGCCGACAACCTGCTCACGAGCGCCGCGCTCGCGTCGTCCGCGCCGCTCGTCGTCGCGCCGGCGATGAACGACCGCATGTGGTCGCACCCGGCCACGCGCGCGAACGTGGCCACCCTGCGCGAGCGAGGCGCCCACGTCGTCGAGCCGGAGAGCGGCGCGCTCGCCTCGCGCGGGGAGTGGGGGGAGGGTCGGCTCGCCGAGCCCGTCGTGATCCTCGCGGCGATCGACTCGGTGCTCGGGTCCCGCACGAGCGGCTACGCGCCGCGCTCGCTCGACGGCCTGCGCGTGGTCGTCACCGCGGGCGGGACGCGCGAGCCGATCGACGCCGTGCGCTTCGTAGGGAACCGCTCGTCAGGCCGGATGGGGTTCGCGCTCGCGCAGGAGGCGGCGCGCCGGGGAACCGAGGTCGTCGTCGTGGCGGCGAACGCGAACCTCGCGCGGAGCGATGGCATCCGCTACGTCGACGTGGAGACCGCCGCGCAGCTCGCGGAGGCGACCCGCCGCGAGATCGAGCGCGCCGACGTGCTGCTCATGGCCGCCGCGGTCTCCGACTTCCGCCCCGCGGCCGCCGCGGTGGGGAAGATCGAGAAGGCCAGTCGCGAGCACCTCACGCTCGAGCTCGAGCCCACCGAGGACGTGCTCGCCGGGGTCGGCGCGGCGCGCCGCGCGGGGCAGACGATCGTGGGGTTCGCGGCCGAGCATGGCGAGGGCGCGCTCGCGCGGGCGCGCGCCAAGCTCGAGCGCAAGCGCCTCGACGCGCTCGTGGTCAACGACGTCGCCGAGGAGGGGATCGGCTTCGACGCCACCGACAACGAGGTGACGATTCTCACGGCCGGCGACGAGCGCCACGTGCCGCGCGGCTCGAAGGTCGAGGTGGCGCGCGCGGTCCTCGACGCGGTCGAGGCGCTGCGGGCGCCGGGCGGGCGCTCGGTTGCGGCTGCCCCCGACGCCCCGCGCGGAGGGCCGGACTCGGAGACCGCCAAGCGGCCCGGGACCGACGAAGCGACCCGCAGGCCAAAGGGGGCGCGGACGGCATGACCGCCGACGGCGATCCCGGCGCCCCATCCGGCAACGGCGAGCACGGCCCCGACACCGCGCCCGGCGACGGCGCCGAGGTCTACGACCTCTTCCGGCGTGGCAGCGCCCTGCTCGAGGCACGCGACTTCCAAGCGGCAACCATCCCGCTCGAGCGAGCGCGCCGGCTCGAGCCCGACAAGGCGTCAATCCGCGAGGCGCTGGGGCGCGCGTACTTCCACGCCGGTCGCTACGCCGCGGCCCGCGACGAGTTCGCGGCGGTCGTCGAGCGATCGCCCGTCAACGACTTCGCGCACTTCTGTCTCGGCCGGTCGCTCGAGAAGACCGGCCGCCGCCTCGAGGCGCGCCGTCACATGACCCTCGCCGCCGGCCTGCGCCCCGACCGTGCCGACTACCGCGCCTACCTCAATCGCCTGCGGGCGGCGTAGGCGCGCCGGACAGCCACGTCGGGCCCGCGCGATCCCCGTCGCCCGCGTCGGCCAGCGCGGCGGCGTGCTCGCGGGCTCGGACCGCCGCCTGCACGACGAGCCCGAGCAGCCGGTCGACCGCCCCCTCGTCGAGACCCGCCACCGGCGTGTCGGCGTGCACCCAGATGTCGCCCGCGCGCGTCGAGCCGAAGCGCGCGAGCCGGGTCTGGCGGTTCCAGCGCAGGAGCACCCACGGATCGATAGCCGGCTCGGCGCGAAGCGCCCACGCCTGCGCCCGGACGAGCTCGTCGGCCACCCGCACGCCGATCTCGAGCGGCCATCGGCCGAGCGCCTCCGCCTCGACCGTGACTCCCCACTCGGCGTGGGCGAGCCGCCGGGCCCCGCCCGGAAGCCCCGCAAGGTAGGCGTCGACGACGTCGACCGCGGACATCGGGCCCGACCTTACGCGAGCGGCGCGCCGGAGCCCGCGTGCGCGCGCTGATCCAGCGCGTCTCCTCGGCCTCGGTGAGCGTCGACGGCGAGCGCATCGCCGCGATCGCGCCCGGGCTGCTCGTGCTGCTCGGGGTCCACGCCGACGACCGCGCCGAGGACGCCGACCGCCTGGCGCGCCGGGTGCTGGCCCTGCGCGTCTTCGACGCCGGCGAGCGACGCATGCACCGCTCCGTGGTCGACGTGGGCGGAGAGATCCTGTGCGTCAGCCAGTTCACGCTGCTCGCCGGCACCCGCCGCGGTAACCGACCGAGCTTCACCGCGGCCGCATCCCCGGAGCACGCGGAGCCGTTGTACGAGCGCTTCCGCGCCGCGACCGGGGCGCAGGGCGGCCGCTTCGGCGCGCGGATGGCCGTCGAGCTCGTGAACGACGGCCCGGTGACAATCCTTCTCGAGAGCTAGCGTAGGGCTATAATCCCGCGCGCTTGGACTTTCATCTGCGGCGCACGGTCGCCGCACCTGGAGGTGGGCTTCGCAGCCCGCCTTTTTTTCGGCCCGAATCACTTCGAATCGACCCACGAGCACCCATGCGAGCCACTCAGACCGGCATCGAAGCGCGCCTCGCCACCGCCGAGCCGGGGGTTGAGGTGCTCCTGTGCGAGCGGGCCGCGGCCGAGAGGGTGCGGCTCGTGATCGACCATCCCGACGGCGTCGACCTCGCCCTGTGCGAGCGCGTGACCGCCCACCTGCGCGATCTTCTGCTCGACGTGGGCCTCGAGGTCTCCTCGCCCGGCCCGCAACGCCCGCTCACCAAGCCCGAGCACTTCCGTCGCTACGTCGGCCGACGCGCCCGCGTGCGCACACGCGAGCCGCGCGAGGGCCACAAGAGCTTCACCGGCGA
>DATHAN010000250.1:0-4008 GCA_035296645.1 Thermoleophilaceae bacterium | reverse complement strand
TGGCTGCTCGACTCGGCGGGCGCGCGGATCCAGGAGGCGGTCGGCTCGCTGTTCGCCGGCTCGGGCTTCCTGTTTCGCGAGGAGGTGACGATGAGCGGGGTCGTCCCCCAGGTCGCCGCCCTCATGGGCCCGTGCGCGGCGGGCACCGCCTACATCCCCGGGCTCGCCGACTTCGTGCCGATGGTCAAGGGACGCGGCTCGATGGCGCTCGCCGGGCCGCATCTCGTCAGGGCGGTGACCGGCGAGGACGTGACCCAGGAGGAGCTCGGCGGCTCGCGCGTCCACTGCCGGCGCTCCGGCGTCGGCGACCGCGAGGTCGCCTCCGACGAGGAGTGCGTCGAGGCGATCAAGGCGTACCTCGGCTTCTTCCCGTCGCACTCCGGCGAGCCGCCGCCGCTGCGACCGACCGACGACGCCGTGGACCGCATGGACGACGAGCTGCTCGACGTCCTCCCCGACTCAAACCGCAAGCCGTACGACGTGTACGACGTGATTGGGCGCATCGTCGACCACGGCGAGTGGTTCGACCTGAAGTCCCAGTTCGCCAAGACGATCGTCACGTGCCTGGCGAGGATGGGCGGCCGGCCAGTGGGGATCGTGGCGAGCCAGCCCAAGCAGCTCGGCGGCATCCTCGAGAACGACTCCGCCGACAAGGCGGCGCGCTTCGTCAACCTGTGCGACGCGTTCGGCATTGCCCTGCTCTTCCTCCAGGACGTGCCGGGCTTCATGGTCGGGACGAAGGTCGAGGCGGAGGGGATCATCCGCCACGGCGCGAAGATGCTGTACGCGGTCTCGCGCGCGACCGTGCCGAAGGTGACCGTCGTCCTGCGCAAGGCGTACGGGGCCGGCTACTACGTCATGTGCGGCAAGGCGTACGAGCCCGACCTGATCGTCGCGTGGCCGAGCGCGGAGATCTCGGTCATGGGGCCCGAGGGGGCGGTCGAGATCATCTTCCGTCGCCAGGTCGAGGAGGCAGACGATCCCGAGGCCAAACGCGCCGAGCTGGTCGAGGGCATCCGCGCGACGATCGATCCCTACGTCGCCGCGGGCAACGCCCTGATCGACGACGTGATCGACCCGCGCGAGACGCGCCCGACGGTCATTCGCGCGCTCGAGATGGCGGCGTCGAAGCGCGTCGAGCGGCCGCCGAAGCGACACGGCGTGATGCCGGTATGAGGGGCGCCGGGCGGCGGCTCTTCCGGCGCGCGGTCGACGCGCAGTACCGGCTGTACGACCGGCTACGCCACCGCGAGGCCCAGCGCGCGGCCTCGGTGCCGGATCGGACCGGTTCCGTCGACGAGATCGGCGACAGCGGCTACCTGCTGCTCACCACCTTCAAGCGCAGCGGCGAGCCCGTGCCGACGCCGGTCATGTTCAGCAAGCGCGACGGCAAGCTCTGGCTGCGCAGCGAGCCCAACGCGAAGGTCAAGCGGCTGCGCGCCGATCCGCGCGTTCGGGTCGCCGGCTGCAACGCCCGCGGCAAGCCCAAGACCCGGGTCTACGAGGGCCGCGCGCGCGAGTTGCCGCCCGGGGAGCACGAAGGCGCCTGGCGCATCCTCCGAGAGGGCTACTCGCCCGCGATCCGCGTCTACGAGAGCGTGGCCGACCGTGCCCCGTTCGAGATGGCCTACGTGGTCGTGTTGGCCGTCGAGAACGGGGAGCCGTCGTGGCACGCGGGGGACACGGAAACCGCCTCGCACATCGGCCGATGAGTCGCGTCGAGAACCCCGTCATCCTCACCAACTCGATCTCGGGAGCGGTCGCCAACCGCGACCAGTGCCCGGCGATCCCGTATACGCCCGATGAGTACGGCGCCGAGGCGCGGCGGGCGGTCGAGGAGGGCGCCTCGATGATCCACATCCACGCGCGCACGCCCGACGGGGTTCCCTCGTACGAGGTCGAGGACTTCCGCGCCATCACCGAGGCGATCCTCGCCGAGGTCGACGACGTGATCGTCAACTACTCGACGGGCGCGATCGGGGTCCCGATCGAGAAGCGGCTCGCGTACCTGCGCGAGCTGCGCCCCGACATCGCGGCGCTCAACATGGGCTCGATGAACTACGCGAAGTACTCGAAGCGGCGCGGCGACTTCGTGTTCAAGTTCGTGTTCGAGAACTCGTTCGACACGATCATGGCCTTTCTGCGCGCGATGAACGAGCTCGGGATCCGCCCCGAGCACGAGTGCTTCGACTCGGGCCACCTGGCGAGCCTCGACCCGCTGATCGACATGGGGCTGCTCGCGGAGCCGCTCCAGGTCTCGTGTGTGATGGGGGTCACCGGGGGCATCCGCCCGACCGCGCGCAATCTCGCCCACATGGCGAGCGAGGTCCCAGGCGGCGCCGACGGGCCGAACAACTGGGGCCTGATCGGGATCTCGCGCGACCAGTGGACGCTGCTCGCGGCCACGCTCGCTTTCGGCGGCAACGTGCGCGTGGGCCTCGAGGACAACTTCTACCTGCCCGACGGCAAGATGGCGCGCTCGAACGGCGATCTCGTGGCCAAGGCGCGCGAGATGGCGGAGGGGTCGGGGCGGCGCGTCGCGAGCGTGGCCGAGGCGCGCGAGCTGCTCGGCCTCCCGAGGCGCGCCCCCGCCGCCTGACGGACAGCGCACCACCCGTCGGGCCCGAGCCGCGTACGATGCCGCCATGAACGGACCCCAGCCCCTTCCCATTCTCGTCGGCCTGCGGTTCGCCATCGGGCTCGGCGCGTGGCTCGTCCCGCGGGCCTCCGGCCGCGCCTTCGGCCTCGACCCGCGCCGCAACCCACAGGTTCCCTACGTCGGACGGCTGTTCGGCGCGCGCGACGTCGCGCTCGGGGCGGGCGTCATGGCGAGCGAGGGCGAGGCACGGGCGCTGTGGCTCAGGCTCGGCTTCGCCTGCGACGTGGCCGACGCGGCCGCCGGCCTTGCGGCCGGCTCGCGCGGATACCTCGGGCCGGTGTCGACCGCGCTCGTAACCGGCGCCGCGGCCGGCGCGGCGGCCCTCGGGGTCGCCGCGATGCGCGCCGACGGCACGCGGTGAGCGCGGGCGGCGCGCTCGCCGGGCTACGCGTTCTCGACCTCTCGCGCCTGCTCCCCGGCGGCTTCTGCTCGCTGCTGCTCGCCGACTTCGGCGCGGAGGTGCTCAAGGTCGAGGACACCGGCATGGGCGACTACGCGCGCTGGGCGCCTCCGATGTATGAGGGGGCCGAGCGCTCCGCGAGCTCGGCGCTGTTCCTCGCGCTCAACCGCGGCAAGCGGTCGATCCGCGTCAACCTGCGCGAGGAGGCCGGTCGCGAGGTCCTGCTCCGGCTCGTGCGCGAGTACGACGTGCTGCTCGAGTCGTTCCGCCCCGGCGTGCTCGACCGGCTCGGAGTCGGCCCCGAGCGCCTGCGCGAGGAGAACCCGGGCCTCGTTCATTGCGCGATCACGGGCTACGGCCAGGACGGGCCGTACCGCGACCGCGCCGGCCACGACATGAACTACCTCGGCCTCGTCGGCCTGCTCGGCCTCTCCGGCGAGCCCGGCGGACCCCCGGCCCAGGCCGCCGGCCAGATCGCCGACATCGGCGGCGGGGCGCTCATCGGCGCCTTCGGCATCCTTGCCGCCCTGCGCGAGCGCGAACGCTCGGGAGAGGGCCAGTTCGTCGACGTCTCGATGGCCGACGGCGCGATGTCGTGGCTGGCCATGGTCGCCGCCCGGTACCTGTGCGACGGCGAGGTTCCCGAGCGCGGGCGGCTCGAGCTCGCCGGCGGGCTCGTCTGCTACCGGCCGTACCGCTGCCGCGACGGATACGTGACCCTCGGGGCGCTCGAGCCCAAGTTCTGGCAGGCGTTCTGCCACGGCGTAGAGCGGGAGGACCTGATCCCGGCCCAGTTCGACCCGCCGGGCTCGGAGACGCACCGGCAGGTCGAGCAGGTGTTCGCGGCGCGCACGCGCGCCGAGTGGGAGGAGTTCGCCGCCGAGCACGACTGCTGCCTCGAGCCCGTCCTCGGCCTCGACGAGGCGCTCGCCTCGGAGCTCACCCACGC
>DATHAN010000249.1:0-4792 GCA_035296645.1 Thermoleophilaceae bacterium | reverse complement strand
TCCAACGGTTCCGCCCGCGCCAAGCTGTGCCAGGTGTTTATGCTCCTCTCGTGAGGCCTCGAACAGTCCTGGCTACTCGGTAACCCTTGAGCTCTTACGACCGTTCGTTCGAAGGCTCTTAGGCCCTTCTGAGCGGTGACTCAGAAGCAGACCGTGAGCGCTCTCGCTCTCAGCTGAGGTCCCCGGGAGGCGCTCCCCGAGTCGAAGCGCGCCGATGCGGATTTCGACTAATAGTCGTGGTCCGGCGGACGGCACCTGTCGCCCGTACCCACTACTCGCGTTGGCCTCGCAGGATCGCCTCTGCCGCGCGCCCCCTTTGGCCTCGCCGGTGGTGGAGGAGTACGCTTTGAGTTGACCTGCCAGCGCTCGGTAGGGCGACCGTCTCGCCGGGCTCGAGGGCGCCGATAGTGGCGCCGTACACGCTCGGTTCGGTGGCCCTCCCGGGTCCAGTCGAGGAGGTGCCTGGTGCATCCGACCGAACATGTCCAGAGGACCAGAGTAGGTGACCGGATCGTGGTCCGGGGGCACCGCGTCGGGGAGTCGGCCCGGTACGGGGAGGTGCTCGAGGTCGTCGGGGAGTACGGCGCCGCGCCCTACCTGGTGCGTTGGGAGCTCGACGGACACGTGAGCCGGTTTTACCCGAGCTCCGACGCGCACATAGAGCACGTCGGCCCGCCGCAGTCACCAGGCGGCGAGAGCCCGGCCGGCGGCTGAGGGTCACCCGCGCGGGGGGAGGTGCGAGACGTGCCTCTGAGGTGAGGGTGCCCCAACGCCCTTGCCTAATAGCGCAAGAGTTCTCTGATGCACCCGCCGATGCGATCACCTCAGGACACCGGCCTCTATAGCCCCACGCTTGAGCACGACGGCTGCGGGGTGGCCTTTGTGGCACGTCCCGATGGCGAGCGTGCGCACACGACTATCCGGCTCGCTGTCAACGCCCTCGGAAACCTCGAACATCGGGGGGCCCAGGGAGCAGATGCCGAGTCCGGAGACGGAGCGGGGATTCTCATTCCGTTGCCCGACGAGTTTCTTCGTGCCCGGCTCGACTGGCAGCTGCCACCCGCGGGACGTTTTGGTGTGGCGGTGTGCTTCCTTCCCCGGGACGGACGGGGCGGGGAGCTGGAGCATCTGCTCCAACGGGTTGTCGAGGGCGAGGGCCAGCGTGTTGTGGGCTGGCGCGACGTGCCCGTGGCCGACGCGGCTCTCGGGCCGGCGGCTCGTCGGTGCGCGCCCGTCATTCGCCAGCTGTGCGTAGCCGCCGCCGACGATGTCAACGATCAAGCCTCCTTCGAGCGCAAGCTATACGTGATCCGGCGCCTGGTCGAGCGGGAGGTTGGCGACGAGGCTGTGATCCCCTCCTTCTCGTCGCGGACCCTCGTCTACAAGGGGATGCTGAGCGCGTCTCGGCTGGCGGAGTTTTATCCGGACCTCCGCGATGAGCGCCTAACCGCCGAGCTTGCGCTCGTTCACTCGCGTTTCTCGACCAACACCTTCCCGAGCTGGGAGCTCGCCCATCCCTACAGGCTGATCGCCCATAACGGCGAGGTCAACACGCTGCAGGGGAACAGGAACTGGATGCGCGCGCGCGAGTCGCGCCTCTCCTCCGAGCTGTTCGGA
The DNA here is from genome assembly GCA_035296645.1 of Thermoleophilaceae bacterium. GTDB lineage: Bacteria > Actinomycetota > Thermoleophilia > Solirubrobacterales > Thermoleophilaceae > JACCUC01. The sequence continues at coordinate 3,175 of DATHAN010000249.1, read as the reverse complement.
AAAGACCTCGAGAAGGTGCTGCCCGCGATCCGACCGGGTGGGTCCGACTCCGCGACGATGGACAACATGCTCGAGCTGCTCATGCTCGCCGGCCGAACGCTTCCGCACGCGCTCATGATGCTCATCCCCGAGGCGCACGAGAACCGCACTGACCTCCCCGACGAATTGAAGGGCTTTTACGACTTTCACGCCGGCCTCCTTGAGCCGTGGGACGGTCCCGCCGCGGTGGGATTCACCGATGGGCGCGTGATCGGCGCGAGGCTCGATCGGAATGGACTCCGCCCCGGTCGCTGGGCTGTTACGACCGACGGCTGGGCGGTCTTTTCCTCGGAGGCCGGAACGCTGCCGATCCCGCCGGAGCAGATCGTCCGCAAAGGGCGTCTCAAGCCCGGTAGAACGCTCTTGATCGACACACGCAAGGGAGAGGTCCTCCACGACCGCGAGCCCGAGCGCCGAATCGCCGCTCGGCGACCCTACGCCCAGTGGGCGGCGAGGCGGGGAGTGCCACTCAACGCCGTGCCCGCACCGGCGGCTCGCCCGCCCCCCAAAGAGGCTCTTCTCAGCCGCCAGCTCGCGTTCGGCTACACCCAAGAGGACTTGCGGGTGCTCATCGCGCCGATGGCGGAGGCAGGGAAGGAGCCGATCGGCTCGATGGGCAACGATGCCGCGCTCGCGGTGCTCTCCGACCGTGAGCCTTCGCTCTTCTCGTACTTCAAGCAGCTTTTCGCCCAGGTGACGAACCCGGCGATCGACCCGGTCCGCGAGTGCGTCGTCATGAGCCTGCGCACGACGCTCGGCTCGCAGGAGAACCTGCTCGACGAACACCCGGACTTCTCCCCTCGGATTTACCTGGAGCAACCGATCGTTAGCGACGGGGAGCTCGAGAAGCTGCGAGACGTCTCCGGCTACGGTCTCCGGTCGTCGACCATCGACACGACTTGGCCCGCCGCCGAGGGGCCGGAGGGGATGCAGCGAGCGCTCGAGCGGACTTGCCGCGAAGCGTCGGAGTGCATTTCGGAAAACTGCGACGTCCTCATCCTGAGCGACCGCCGTGTGGGGCGTGATCGAATGCCGATTCCCTCGCTGCTGGCGGTTGGCGCGGTGCACCACCATCTGGTTCGCGAGGGAACACGGTTGCGCACCGGTCTGGTCATCGAGTCTGGGGATCCTCGGGAGGTGCACCACGTCGCCTGCCTGATCGGCTACGGGGCGAACGCCGTTAACCCGTACCTGATGCTGGAATCGGTCCGGGACCTCGTCAGTCCGGACGAGGAAGCGCCGTCGCATCCGGGCGGAAGGCTCGACGCGGGCCTTTCGCCGCTGAGCGCCGAGCGAGCCGAGGAGGCGTTGATCGGCGCGCTTGGCAAGGGACTCCTGAAGATCCTCTCGAAGATGGGGGTCTCCACAGTCCAGTCGTACTGCGGCGCCCAGCTCTTCGAGGCGGTCGGACTCGAGCATGAGCTAGTCGAGCGCTACTTCACCGGAACGGCGTCGCGCATCGGTGGCGTTGGGCTGGACGTTCTTACCGAAGAGGCGGTCAGGCGCCACCGGCGCGCGTATGAAGCGCCGGGGTGGGAGCTCCTCCCGGGGGGTGGCCTATATGCCTGGCGGCGCGACGGTGAGTACCACATGTGGAACCCAGAAACCGTGACGCTGCTTCAGGGCGCGGTACGCGACGGAGCCGGGGCGGAGGCGTATGAGGAGTTCAGCCGCCGTGCCAACGAGGATGCAGCGCGGCGCGCAGCGCTGCGCGGGCTGCTCAAGCTGCGACAGGCCGGGAACCCCGTCCCGCTCGACGAAGTCGAGCCCGCCGAAGAGATCGTCAAGCGATTCTCGACCGGCGGCATGAGCTTGGGCGCGCTCTCCCCCGAGGCGCACGAGACGCTGGCGGTCGCCATGAACCGCATCGGGGCCAAGTCGAACACGGGCGAGGGCGGGGAGGATCCGCGGCGCAACGTGCGCGAGCCAGGGGGAGACCTGCGCCGGTCGGCGATCAAGCAGGTGGCATCGGGTCGCTTCGGGGTGACGATTGGCTATCTGGTGAACGCGGATCAGCTGCAGATCAAAATCTCTCAGGGCTCAAAGCCCGGTGAGGGTGGGCAGCTCCCAGGCCACAAGGTTGATCGATACATCGCCAAGCTGCGGTTCTCGACGCCGGGCGTCGAGCTGATCTCGCCGCCACCCCATCACGACATCTACTCGATCGAGGATCTCAAGCAGCTGATCTACGACCTGCGCTGCGCCAACCCCGCCGCCGAGATCTCCGTCAAGCTGGCCGCCGAGCTCGGCGTCGGCACCGTCGCCGCGGGCGTCGCGAAGGCGAACGCCGACCACCTGGTGATCGCCGGGCACGAGGGCGGAACGGGCGCCTCGGCGCTCTCCTCGATCCAGTCGGCGGGAGTCCCTTGGGAACTCGGGCTGGCCGAGACCCAGCAAACCCTGATCAGGAGCGACCTCCGTTCGCGGGTCGCGGTGCAGGTTGACGGCCAGATGAAGACTGGGCGGGACGTGGTGGTCGCCGCGCTCCTCGGTGCGGATGAGATGGGCTTCTCAACTGCGCCGCTGATCGCGACAGGGTGCATCATGATGCGCGTCTGCCACCTCAACACTTGTCCGGTCGGGGTCGCGAGCCAGGACCCCGAGCTGCGCAAGCGGTTCCAGGGGACGCCCGAGCAGGTGATCCGATACCTGTTCCTCGTGGCCGAGGAGGCTCGGCGGCTGATGTCCAGCCTAGGAGTGGCGCGGCTAGATGACCTCATCGGCAGGGGGGATCTCCTCGAGCGGGACGAGGCGATCGACCACTGGAAGGCGCAGCGCGTAGACCTCGCCCGAGCACTCGCCCTACCGGCTGCGAACCCGGACGTGGCAAGGCGCAAGACGCGGCCGCAGGAGATGGGCCTCGAGAGTGCCCTCGACCACGATCTGATCGCGGCCGCGCGTCCGGCGCTCGAGAGTGGCGATCGCGTCCAGCTCCACTACCCGATTCGCAATGTCAACCGGGCGGTTGGCGGTCTCCTCTCGAACGCAATTGTCAGAGCCCACGGCGACGAGGGACTCCCTGAAGGCACGGTTGAAGTCGTCTTCGACGGATCCGCCGGCCAGAGCTTCGGCGCCTGGCTCGCTCGCGGGGTCACCTTCACCCTGCGCGGCGAGGCAAACGACTATGCCGGAAAGG
>DATHAN010000248.1:0-2279 GCA_035296645.1 Thermoleophilaceae bacterium | reverse complement strand
TGGCCGCAGCGGTAGGTCGAGGAGCGGCGCTTGTAGACGGAGCCCTCGAAGCCGGCCCCGATCAGTCGCTCGTGGCACTCCTCCAAGGGCTCGAGCGTCTCGGTGAGGCTGACGTGATCGGTCGGGGCGGCGACGGCGGCCTCGAGCGCCGCCCTGCGCTCCCGCCAGCTTCGATCGCGGAGGTCCTCGCCTCCGAGCTCGAGGCCGTCGAAGACGACGTACTGAAGGGCAGGTATCTGGGCACTCGGGCGGTGGGCGCTCCTCGTGGCGAGGATCGAGCGCAGGCGCTCGAAGTCATGGCGCACCACTCCGTCCGGGCCTCGCCCGAGGGCGACGAGTTCCCCGTCGAGGACGGTCTCGTCCGGGAACAGGCCTCGAAGCTCCGCGTCGATGTAGGGAAGCTTTCGGTCGTGGCGGTTGGCGTGCCGCGTCCAGCAGGTCGCCGCGCCATCGCCGGAGAGGCGGTAGAGGAAGCGAAAGCCGTCCCACTTCGGTTCGAGCACCCAGTCGCGGCCGATCGGCTGCGAGCGAGTCGTCGAGAGGAGCATCGGGGCGACCGCCACCATCGGAGTCCTCTCAGGCTAGAGAGGCGACGCTCGGCTACGGGCGCAGCCCGAGGGCTAGGTGGCGGAGCGCGCATGCGAGGCCCAAGGCGAGAAGGCCGGCCGTCAGCGCGAGGAACGCAAAGAGGGGACGGTGGGCGAGAAAGCCGATGAACCCGAAGCGTGCCGCTCAGGCGACCGGCGAGCGATTCAGTCGCCGTTCGCGGACCTTCGAAGGTGTGTTGAGCAGGTGCGGCACAGCCCTGTTCCAGACCGCCTCCATCTGTTTAAGCCTCCCGTTGTGGTCTCGTCGGACCTCTTCTAACGCCGAGCAGCGCGAGGAACGCAAAGAGGGGACGGTGGCGAGAAAGCCGATGAACCCGAAGCGTGCCGCTCAGGCGACCGGCGAGCGATTCAGTCGCCGTTCGCGGACCTTCGAAGGTGTGTTGAGCAGGTGCGGCACAGCGCTGTTCCAGACCGCCTCCATCTGTTTAAGCCTCCCGTTGTGGTCTCGTCGGACCTCTTCTAACGCCGAGCAGCGCTTGCAGTAGTCGCCACCGTAGGCGTAGCCGTCGCATGTGAGATTGAGGCACCTCTTGGCGCCTCGTCGAGCGATCATTCGCGCTCCCAACCACAGAGCCTCGTGGGCGTCGTGCACGGGACCGCCCTTGGGGCGTCGGCGAGGCGCTCCTGTCGCAAGTGCATCTCCGGGGTTGAAGGCCGTGGCTCCGGCTCCGATGACGGCTTGGTGCTCATGGGCACGAATCGATTCCTTACTCAATTCCCGCTCGCGAGCCTTTCTGGTCTCGGCTGCCACGGTGCGTCGGGACCGCGGCGGTGTTGCTCCGCAATTTGCTCCAGCAGGCGAAGGTTCCAGGCGCTCCGCGCGCCGACCGCCGGCCCGCCGGGTTCGAAGCCCCCGCGAAGCGAGCGAAGTCGCTACAGGATCACGCCGACCGACTGGGGAAGAGGCGGTGTGAGACCTGGGCCTGGTAGCTCGGGCGACACCGACAGGCCTCGCCCGACGCGCCCAGGCAATGGCGTGAGTGGCGAACCGAGACCCCCTCGGGCCGGCGGGCGGAGCCTGTTTCGGTCATGGCGACACATGTAGCTCTGGCCGGGGCCAGTGGGAAGATCTCGCCGTGCGCGATCGGATTGCGATCGGCAGATCTCGCCGCAGCAGGCGACCCGGCGCCGCGCGGCGACGGCAGCCACCACCTTGACCGCGTCAGGCGGCGGAGACGAGCTCTCCGAACCCGCTGCCTGTGCAGGGAATAAGCGGGTCGGAGCGGAGGGGGAGGGATTCGAACCCTCGGTCCCGGGCTAACGGGACAGCGGTTTTCAAGACTCCTGCAGTCAGTCACACTCACCGACCAAGAGTCAGTCGAACTCAGATGAGGCACGAGTCCATGGCCGCGCAGGGAGCGTTCGCCGCAGAGCAGTACTGCTACGTCACGACAACTGGGCGCGTTAGCGGTCAACCGCGAGAGATTGAGATCTGGTTCGCACTCATCGGGTGCACGGTCTATCTCCTCGCCGGTGGAGGCGAGCGTGCTAACTGGGTGCGAAACCTCCGCCAGGACGCGCGCGCGCTCGTTCAGATCGGCGATCAGTCATTCGCCGCCCACGCTCGCGAGCCCGAGGCGGGCGCGGAGCTCGAGGAGGCGCGAGCCGCGCTCTTTAGCGAGTACTCGACCTCCGGACGCGATCTCAGACGTTGGCGGGACCACGGACTGG
>DATHAN010000247.1:0-2308 GCA_035296645.1 Thermoleophilaceae bacterium | reverse complement strand
TTCTTCATCGACGACGCCGGCCGCTTCGTCGACGGCGACTTCCTCACCGCGCTGCTCGCCGAGTCGATCCTCGCCAAGGAGCCGGGCGCGACGATCCTCTACGACGTGCGCGCGAGCCGCGCGGTCCGCGACGTCGTCGAGCGTGCCGGCGGTCGCGCGCTCATGAACCGCGTGGGGCACGCGTTCTTCAAGGCGCGCATGCGCGAGACCGGCGCGGCGTTCGGCGGAGAGGTCTCGGGCCATTACTACTTCCGCGACTTCTACTGCGCCGACTCGGGGACGATCCCGGCGCTGCTCGTCCTCGAGCTCCTCTCGGTGGAGGAGCGAAGCATGAGCGAGCTCGTCGCGCCGCTGCGCGAGCGCTACTTCATCTCCGGCGAGATCAACTCGACGGTCGACGACGCGCCGAGGAGGATGGACGAGCTCGCCGAGCGCTACGGGTCGTCGGGCGGCGAGGTCACGCGCCTCGACGGCGTGTCCGTCGACTTCGACGAGTGGCACTTCAACGTGCGGCCGTCGAACACCGAGCCCCTCCTGCGCCTCAACCTCGAGTCGCTCGTCTCGGAGGCGCACATGGCCGGGCGCCGCGACGAGGTGCTCGCGCTGATCCGGGGCTGACGGACCCCACGATGACCCCCGACGCCTTCGCCCCGGCGGCCGCGGCGGGCATCCACCGCATCCCCGTCCCCACGCCGTTCGCGGTCGGGCGCGTGAACGTCTACCTGATCGAGGACGAGCCGCTCACGCTGGTCGACACCGGGCCGAACTCGGGAACGTCGCTCGACGAGCTCGAGCGGGGGCTGGCGGAGCGCGGCCGGGCGATCGAGGACCTCGAGCTCATCGTCCTCACCCACCAGCACATCGATCACCTCGGCCTCGTCGGGGTGCTCCGTCGCCGCTCGGGGGCCGAGGTCGCGGCGAGCGAGTGCGCGCGCCCGTTCGTCGAGCGCTACGGCGAGGAGGCCGCCGCGGACGACGAGTTCGCGGTCGAGCTCATGCGCCGCCACGGGGTGCCGGACGACATGGCGCGCGCGTTGCGCGCGGTGTCGGCCGCGTTCCGCGGCTGGGGAGCGCACACGACCGTCGACCGCGTGCTGCGCGACGGCGACCCGCTCGCCCTGCGCGATCGCACGCTCGAGGTTGCGTCCCGCCCCGGTCACTCGCCCTCGGACACGAGCTTCCACGACCGGGGGAGGCGGCTGCTGCTCGGAGGCGACCACCTGCTCAAGGACATTTCCTCGAACCCGCTGGCCACCCGCCCGCGCGACGGCGGCGAGCGCGAGCAGGCGCTCGTCACCTACCTCGACTCGCTGCGGGCCACGTACGCGATGGAGATCGATTTCGTCCTCCCCGGCCACGGCGATCCGATCGACGATCACCGCGCGGTCATCGACGCGCGCCTCGCCCTGCACGAGCGCCGCGCCGCCAAGCTCGAGCGGCTGATCGGCGAGCGGCCGCGGACCGCGTACGAGCTCGCCCGCGAGCTATGGGGCGACATCGCGGTCACCCAGACCTACCTGACTCTGTCCGAGGTGCTCGGCCACACCGATCTCCTGGTGAACGCGGGTCGGGTGCGCGAGGAGGAGTGGGGCGACGTCGTGCGCTTCGCGCGCGTCGAGTGACCGCACCACCGCTTGGCGCGAGGCCCTACGTCGCGCTCAGGCCTCCTGCGCGAACGGCTCGTCGCGCCGGCGGACCGCCGCCTTGAAGCCCTCCGCCGCCGCGTGCTCCTGGAAGGCATAGCCCTCGGGCGTGTGGCGCGCGACCCCGTCGAGCAGCGCGCCCAGGGTCTGCGTCGCCGCGAGCGCCTGGCTCTCGACCGCCTGGTTGACCACGAGCTTCATCATTACGAGCTGGTTGACCGGCAGGAGCGCGATGCGCTCGAGGAGCGCCTCGAAGGCCTCGTCGAGTCGCGCGGCGGGGTGAGCCTCGAGCGCGAGGCTCCACTCCGCGGCCTGAGCTCCCGAGACGAGGTCGCCGGTGAACAGGAGCCGCTTGGCCCGCTGGGCGCCCACGCGCGAGGCCCACAGCGCCGTGGTCGGGACTCCCCAGGCACGCGCGGGCGGGTACCCGATACGCGCAGCCTCCTCGATCACGAGCAGGTCGGCGCACAGCGCGAGGTCGGTCCCTCCGGCGACACAGAAGCCGTGCACCTTGCAGACGACCGGCTTGTCGCTGCGAAACAGGCTCATGAACCCGCGCACGTTGCGGCTCATCATCTGGTAGTCGACGATCGGGTCCCACACGCGGCCGGGGTCGTGGTTCGCGCGCTGGACGGCCGGGTCGAGCGGCGACCCCGGCGGGCCGG
>DATHAN010000246.1:0-3394 GCA_035296645.1 Thermoleophilaceae bacterium | reverse complement strand
ACTGGTCGATGTGGCCGGACTGCTCGTTGTGGCTCGCGTTGTCCTGCCCGAACGCGACAGCCGGGACGGCAGCGAAGATCGCGAGCGCGACCAGCATGCCTAGAACCTTGGACATTTAGTTCCCCCCTTTGGGAACTCGGGGACGGAATCCCTGTTTACGGGACTCATTTACGGTCGCTTTATACCCGTTCTCGCACTCCTGGTCAACTTCTTGCAACGAGAAGGAGTAACCAGGCCGACGTCAACGGGTGTCCTCCAATGCGTCTCGAGAGCGCACAGAGGGCTGCGGCCCCGCGGCGTCTAGGCCTCGTCTGCTCGATCGCCGACAGCAGAAAGGACCTCGGGCATCGAGTGGGGCCCACCTCCGCTCGGTCGCCCGCTCGACGGCCGGCTCCATGATCGACATCGGGATGCTCGCGCTCCGGCGGCGAGCAGCCTGAGCGCTTAGTCGCTCCGAGTCAAGGAAGCAGCAGACTGGGGCGCCCTTCGGGGCGCCCCATCCTCTTCTGGCCGCGTGTAGCCCCTAACAGCCCGCCGCGGCCGGTCAAGGCGACCGCCCGCTGGCCCGGGTCTCGGCTCAGCCGCCCGCGACCGCCGGGAGGATCGTGACCTCGTCGCCGTCCTCGACCTGGGTGTCGAGCCCCTCGAGGAAGCGGATGTCCTCGCCCCCGACGTACACGTTGACGAAGCGGCGCAGTCCGCCGTCCTCGGCGATCCGCTCGCGCAGCCCGTCGTAGCGGTCGTACAGCCCGTCGAGCACCTCCCCCACCGTCGCGGCGTCGTCGACGTCGGTCTCCGCCTCGCCGGCGGTGACGCTCCGGAGCTGCGTCGGGATCTTCACGGTGATCGCCATGGCGCGGAGGTTATAGCCGATCGATTCGGCGGTCCCGCGCGCGTCAGGCGAGCGCCGGCTCCCCCTCGAACTCGGCCGCGAAGGACGTCGCCGTGGGCTCGATCTCGTGCGTCTCGAAGCTGCCGCGCACCGCGTCGAGCGTCTTGAGGCCCTCCCCGGTTATGACGAGCACCGTCCGCTCCGACGGATCGATCTCGCCGCGCTCGGCGAGCTTGCGCAGCGCCGCCGTGGTGACCCCGCCGGCGGTCTCGGTGAAGATGCCGGTCGTCTCGGCGAGCAGCCGGATGCCGTCGCGGATCTCGTCGTCGGTGACCGCGTCGATCCCGCCGCCCGTGCGCCGCGCGAGGTCGAGCGCGTACGGGCCGTCGGCGGGGTCGCCGATGGCCAGCGACTTGGCGATCGTGTCCGGCCGCACCGGGCGCACGACCGACTTGTTCTCGGCGTGGGCGTCCGCGACCGGGGAGCAGCCCTCGGCCTGCGCCCCGTTGAAGGCCGGGAAGTCGCCCTTGACGAGCCCGACCTCGAGCCACTCCTCGAGCCCGCGCGCGATCTTCGTGAACAGCGACCCCGAGGCGATGGGCACGACGATCCGGTCGGGCAACTCCCAGCCGAGCTGCTCGGCGATCTCGTATCCGAGCGTCTTCGAGCCCTCGGCGTAATAGGGGCGCACGTTGACGTTCACGAACGCCCACTCATGGTCGGCCGACAATTCGGTGCACAGGCGGTTCACGTCGTCGTAGGAGCCGCGAACGGCCACGAGGTTCGTCCCGTACACGCCGGTCGCCAGGATCTTCTGCTCCTCGAGGTCGGCGGGCACGAACACGTACGACTCGAGCCCGGCCGCGGCGGCGTGCGCGGCGACCGAGTTGGCCAGGTTCCCGGTCGAGGCGCAGGCCACGACCTCGTACCCGAGCTCGCGCGCCTTGGCCACCGCGACGTTAACCACGCGGTCCTTGAACGAGTGCGTGGGGTTGGCGGCGTCGTTCTTGACCCACACCTCGCGCAGCCCGAGCCGCTCGGCCAGGCGGTCGGCGCGCAGGAGCGGCGTCATTCCCGCCGGCAGCGCGGTCTGTGGCGGGCGCGCGAACGGCAGGAAGTCGGCGTAGCGCCAGATGCTCTGCGGGCCGGCCTGGATCTTGCGGCGCGTCTCGGCGGGATCGAGCCCCGACAGGTCGTAGGCGACCTCGAGCGGGCCGAAGCACCTCTCGCACACGAAGCGCGCCTCGAGGGGGTAGCTCTCCCCACACTCCTTACACCGCAGTGACTCGACTCGGGATCGAACCTCACTCACGAAAAAGACCTCCGTCCGATGTTCCTCACCTTCGTGACGGAGGCCCCGTGTGCGGCGCTCTGTCACATCTACCCAGGGCTGTGCTGGAGCCTGGCTGGACTTGGCACCGTTCCTCCGTCTTGGACGACGGCGGATGGTTGCCGGGGCTTCATCGGGCCAGTCCCTCCACCCCTCTCGATGCGTACGGCTATGTGCCCGTCATGATAGCCGATCGGGCGGCCGGCGCAACTACCCGGGCGGCACGCGGTGACGGCGGCGGCCGGCGGGCTGGCCCCCGCGCACGTGGCTCCGCCGGCGCGGGTAGACTGGGTCGACCGTGACCGAAGACCCGTCGAGACCCGATGCCCAGCCTCCCCAAGCCTCGCATCCGGCGCGCCGCGCGCCCACGGGTCGACGGTCGCCCGCCCGCGCCGGCTGAGCCCCGCGTCGAGCAGGTCACGCTCGGCGACCTGCGCTGGATCAACATCGAGCGCCCCGGGTCGGTCGACTACGCGTGGCTCGAGGAGCACTTCGACTTCCATCCCCTGGCACACGAGGACGTCCGCTCGCGTAACCAGCGGCCGAAGATCGACGAGTACGACGATTACCTGTTCATCGTCCTCAACTTCCCGGTGTTCGACAAGCAGGTCGGTCGCCTGAACGCCGCCGAGCTCGACATCTTCGTCGGTCCCGACTTCCTGGTGACGATCCCCAATGCCCCGCTCCAGCCGGTCGAGTACCTGTTCGAGCGCTGCCGCGTCTCCGAGGAGATCCGCGAGCAGCTCCTGTCGCGCGGCTCGGGCTACCTGCTCTACCGGATCGTCGACGACGCCTTCGACTACTGCTTCCCGATGCTGCGCAAGATCGGGCACAAGCTCGAGGACGTCGAGGCGGCGATCTTCGAGGGCCGCTCCGAGGAGGTGGTGCGCGACATCTCGAACGTCAAGCAGGAGATCATCAACTTCCGCAAGATCATCCGGCCGCAGCGCCCGGTCCTTCCCGACCTCGAGCGCACCAAGGCGCGCTACCTCGCCGGCGACCTCGAAATCTACTTCGACGACATCAGGGACGCCTCGGAGCGCATCTGGGACATGCTCGAGAACTACAAGGAGGTCGTCGAGGCGCTCGAGGACACGAACGAGTCGGTGATCTCCCACCACGTCAACGACATCCTGCGCGTGCTGACCGCGATCAGCGTGGTCGTGCTCCCGCTCACGCTCGTGGCGAGCATCTGGGGGATGAACGTGCGCGTGCCCGGCGAGGGCGGGATC
>DATHAN010000245.1:0-3391 GCA_035296645.1 Thermoleophilaceae bacterium | reverse complement strand
GAGATGTTCCAGTCGTCGTGGACGTCGTGGTCGTCGAAGATCATCGCGCTCGAGACCGTCGACAGCAGCCACCGGATCACCGGGTCGCTCCACGAGTCGAGGTAGAGGTGCGTGTACTCCTCGAAGTCGGCGACCTCGAAGCCCGGCGGTCGGCTGACGTCCCGGCGCGCCGCGATGAACTCGCGCGTCCCCAATGACACGTCGTCGGCGTACACCTGGTCGCCGAGCCACATCACCAGATCGGGCCACCGCTCCTTCGGCTCGGTGCGCATCCGCAGCGCGTAGGCGTACAGCGCGTCGAACTCGCGCGCGTGCGAGCTGTCGTCGCGCGCCAAGGTGTACGGCGGCTCGTGCGGGCGTGCGGTCCGGCACGACCCGAACAGCAGCCGGTAGGGCCGCGAGCGGTCGATCGTCCGGACCGAGCTCGGAGGGTGCGGCCAGTGCGGCGGCGGCCAGCGGCACTCGCCGTCGAGGTGGACCTCGTAGGGCGTCTCCGTACCCGGGTCGAGCCCGACGACGCGGACGAGCGCGTAGTGGTGGCCCCCGACCTCGAACGTGCGCGCGCGGTGGCCGAGGACCTCGACCTCGCATGGCGAGCCGGTCTCTACCCAGACGGTCGCCTCGCGCTCGCCGACGTAGCGCAGCAGCGGGCCGAGGACGAGCTCGCTCACGCCTCGCGCACGCGAGCGGCGCTTACGCCTAGAAGGGGAGCTTGCCGCGGCCCTTGCGCCCCTTGGCCGCGCTCTTGTTGGTCGCCTTGCGCGACGAGCTGAACGGCTTCTGGCCGAGTCGCCCGAGCGCTCCGGGCGCCTTGCCGGCCCCGCGCTGGCCGGCGGTCAGGCTCTTGTCGACGCCGCGCTGGGGCCCGCGCGAGAGCCGAGGCAAGAGGAAGGCGAGCACGAGCAGGAAGATGCAGACGGCGATGATGATGACGATGGTCATGGCTCTCCTCGTCCTCGGCGGTCGATCCCTCGCTCGACCCGTGGGTGCGGCAAGGTACCAGAGCGCTCGGCGCCCGCGGCGAGGTCGGCCGCCGCGTGTGCGGACCCCTGGCGCGCGGCCGGCCTGCGCGGGGTTCGCGGGCTCGTCGCTGGCGGGTAAGGGCTCGGCATGGTCGTTCGCGAGCTCGCCGACGGCGCCCTGGCGATCGGGCAGCCGTCACACGCGTGGCTCTCGGGACAGCTCGGGCGGGCCTGGGGTAACGAGCGCTTCGGAGCGGTGTGGCCGTGGGAGGAGGTCTGCCTCGCAGCCGAGCAACACGACGTGGGGATGGCCGGTTGGGACCTCGAGCCGGAGCTCGACCCGGAGACCGGCCGGCCGCGCTCGTTCATGGCTATGGCGCTCGCGACCCACCTCGAGCTGTGGTCGGCCGCACCGCACCGCCTGCGTGCCCAGAGCCGCTACGCGGCGCTGCTCGTCTCCCTCCACGGGACGGCGCTCTACGGACGTCGCGACCTCGACGCGATGGAGCCCGAGCGGTCCGAGGCCGTGCGCCGCTACCTCTCCGGCCAGCGAGCGCTCCAGGACGAGTGGCTCGCCGAGCTGCGAGCTGACCCCGCGACGGCGCGCGCCGGCGAGCGCGCGTGCGTCGAGCGCAACCGCGCGCTCGTGTGGACCTGGGACACGCTCTCGCTCGCCCTGCTGCTCGACTGGGCTCCGCACGACACCGACCCCGTCCCGACTGCCGATGGCCCAGTCGTCCTGCGCCTGAGTCCGCTCGAGCCCGAACGCGGCCGCTACGCGATCGCGCCATGGCCGTTCGCGCGCGAGCGCGTGGAGGTGCGTTGCGAGGGGCGGCGCCTCGAGCGACGTTTCGGGGACGAGGCCGCGATGCAGGAGGCGCTGGCGCGGGCCCGGTGGACGACGCTCGTGTTCGAGCTCGTCCCGGCCGCCCCGTGAGCGACGCGCGCGAGCCGCTGACGCTCGCAGGCGAGGCCGTGCGTGGCGCCGTGCGCGCCGCCGTGGCCGGCGCGCGGCGAGGCACACCCGCATACCTCGACCACGGGCCGCGCGGGGCCGAGGCGATCGCGCTCACCTTCGACGACGGGCCGGGCGCGCTCACCGCCGGCCTGCTCGACGTGCTCGCAGCCGGGCGCGCTCGCGCCACCTTCAACGTGCTCGGGTCGCGCGTGCGTGGCCGTGAGGAGCTCCTGCGCCGCACGCTCCGCGAGGGACACGAGGTCGGGAGCCACGCCGAGCATCACGAGCGCCTCGGGGGGCGCCCGCTCGCCGCCTACCGTCAGCTCGTGCGCACGAGCGCGGCGCTGCGCGCGGCGACCGGCGCCGCGCCGCGCGTGTTCCGTGCGCCCTACGGCGACGTCAGCCCCGGCGTCGTACGCGCGGCTCGCGCCGCCGGCCTGACGACGGTCGGCTGGGACGTCGACCCGCGCGACTACGAGACACCGGGGGCCGACGCCATCCACGAGCGCGTCGTCGCCGCCGTCCGGTCGGGCTCGATCGTGCTCCTGCACGACGACCGGCGCGCGCTCGAGCAGACGGTGACCGCGACCGAGCGCATCCTCGTCACCCTCGCCGAGCGCGGCCTGCGCGCGGTCACGGTGTCGGAGCTGCTCGAGCGTTAGCCGGCGCCCCGCCCCGCGCGAGCGCGTCGACGGCCGCCGATTCGCGCGGCCGCCGTACGCGCGTTCGCGGCACGGGTCGCGGTACGGTCGTCCTGGCCATGCGCCTTCGTGCCCGCTCAACGCTCGCGCTCGTCGTGCTCGTCGCGGCCGGGTGCGCCGGCGGGCCGGGCGGTGCGCGCCCGGGTGACGGCGCCGGCCGCCCCACCCCCGACGCGGCGATCGCCATCACCTATGACGGCGGTGCCGGCGACCTGCGCCGGGCCGAGATCTTGTGTGGCGACGAGCGCGACGAGGTGCGCGGCTCCCTCCGCCACGAGCAGCCCTCCGACGCGTGTCGCCGCCTCGCAGGGATAGCCCCGTTCCTCACCGCGTCGCCTCCGCGCGGGCGCGTGTGCGCGCAGGTGTACGGCGGGCCGGAGCGCGCACGTTTCTCCGGCCGCTTCGCCGGCCGGCGCGTCGACCGCCGCTTCGCCCGCACGGACGCCTGCGAGATCAAGGACTGGGAGCGCGTCAGCGGCTTCCTGCCGACCCCGAGATAGGACGGCGGTCGCCCGGCGACGGGGCGTGCGAGCGGACCCATCTAGGCTTGAGCGATCGGGCCGGGCCTGGCCCGCCCCCGCCCACCGGAGGTCAGCATGGAAGGCAGCAAGGTCGAGAAGAGCGACGCGGAGTGGCGCGAGGAGCTCACGCCGCAGCAGTACGAGGTGCTCCGGCGAGCCGGAACGGAGCCGCCGTTCACCGGCACCTACGTGTACTCGAAGGACAGCGGGACCTACCGCTGCGCGGCGTGCGGCGGTGAGCTCTTCTCG
>DATHAN010000244.1:0-3926 GCA_035296645.1 Thermoleophilaceae bacterium | reverse complement strand
GAGGCGCCGCGACTCCGGGCCCCGGCGGTCGGTACTTACGGCCGAGGACGAAATGTCGCTAAAGGCATGGGGAACGCTAGGCCGTCACCCCGCTGCCGCCCGTGAGCTGGATCACAGTGCAACGCTGCGCCCAGACGCCCCATGCGCGCTTCCGCGGTCGCCTAGGGTGGCTCCGTGCCGTGCCCGCGCGCACATACGCGGCGCCGCGGCTGATGCTCGCCGAGCTCGGCGTCGCGGCGGGCCTGGCCGCCGCCGACAGCCTCAAGCCGGCCACGGTCGGCCAGGCGACGATTCTCGCGACCGGGAGGCGACCGCTGCGGTCGCTGGCCGCCTTCTGGAGCGGCGCGTTCGTCGTCTACATGGCGCTCGGCCTGGTGCTCGTCCTCGGCTCGGCCCGGCTTGTCCAGGGTCTGCGACCACCCCGTCTCCGGCGTTACGGGCCATCGAGCTCGCGGTCGGCGTGGCGGCGATCGTCGCGGGCGTCGTGCTGTGGCGCCACCGGCGCGTGTCGAGCTCGGGCGCCGCCTCCTGCGCGGCGACCCCGACCTCGCCTTCCGCCTGGGCGTGCTCGTGACCGTGTACGACCTCCCCACGGCCTTCCCCTACTACGCGCTCGTGGCCCTGCTCGCGACCTCCGGCATGTCGGACGCGCGCCAACTCGCCGTGCTGCTCTTCTACACGTTCCTGTACCTGCTTCCCGTGCTCGCCGTCCTCGGCCTCCGGGCGGCCGCGTTCTCTTCTTCGTCGCGCTGCTCGCGCACGAGCTCGGCCATGCGGTCACGGCGCGCCGCGAGGAGATGGAGATCGACGGCATCACCCTATGGCTGTTCGGAGGCGTGGCGGCGTTCAAGGGCCAGTTCCCTTCGGCTGGGGCGGAGTTCCGGATCGCCGTCACCGGTCCGCTCGTCTCGCTCCTCATCGGCGGGCTGTTGACCGCGCTCGGCTTGCTCGTGCGCCTCCCGGCCGCGGTCGACGGGGTCGTCACCTGGCTCGGCTACATCAACCTCATGCTGCTCGCGTTCAACCTGCTGCCGGCACTTCCTCTGGACGGGTCGGATCGCCCGCTCGGCGCTGTGGCACTTCAGGGGCGACTTCCGCAGCGCTACGCGCATCGCCGCCGGGCTCGGACGCGCCTTCGGCCAGGTCATGATCTTAGGAGGCGTGCTGCTCGTGCTGTTCGCCGGGGCGCTCGGCGGCATCTGGCTGGCCCTGATCGGATTCTTCCTGGCGAGCGCGGCCGACCAGGAGGCGCGCTTCGCCGAGGCGAGCACCGCCCTCGGTGGGCTCTCGGTCGCCGACGTGATGATCCGCGACCCCGTCTTGGTCCGCCCGGACCTGACCGTGCGCGAGTTCATCGACGAGGTCTTCCTCGCCCACCGGCACGCGACCTATCCGGTGGTCGAGGACGGGGCGCACGCTCGGCCTCGCCTCGGTGCGTCGCCTGGCGGCGATGCCGCGCGGAGAGTGGGAGCACCGCCGGGTGCGCGAGGCGATGACGCCGGTGGGCGAGACGCTCGTCATGGAGCCCGGCCGCCCACTCGCCGATGCCCTCAGCGACCTGGCGGGGTCCCCGGTCGGCCGGGCGCTCGTGTGCTCGGGCGATCGCCTCGACGGCCTGCTGTCGATCACCGACGTGGCGCGGGTCGTCGAGCTCCGCTCGGCCGAGCCGGACGGTGCGCGCGCCTCGGGCGCCGGGATGGCCGCCGAGCCGGTCCTGGGCAAGCTGGGGCGCTGAGGGCGACACTCAGTCGAGGCCAGACGCCGAGGCGCCTCGGTGCACTCGGGCGCCGGTTCTACCCTTCCCCCGCACGATGAAGGTCACGCTCCCCGACGGCACCCCGCTCGAGCTCGCCGACGGCGCCACGGGCGCCGACGCCGCGCGGGCGGTGGGGGAGGGGCTCGCGCGCGCCGCCCTGGCCGTGCGCGAGCGCGACCCGTCCGGCAGCCCGGCAGAGGACGGGTTGCGCGACCTCTCGGCGCCGCTCCACGACGGCGCTCGGATCGAGGTCGTCACCGCCCGCGACGAGGACTCGCTCGCGCTGATCCGCCACGACGCCGCGCACGTCCTGGCCACCGCTGTGACCGAGCTCTACCCCGGCACGAAGGTCTCGATCGGACCGCCGATCGACGACGGCTTCTACTACGACTTCGAGTTCCCCGAGGGGGTGAAGGTCTCCGACGCCGACCTCGAGCGCGTCGAGGAGCGCATGCGCGCGCACATCCGCGCCGACGAGCCCTTCGAGCGCACCGACGTAACCGTCGAGGAGGCGCTCGAGCGCTTCCGCGCCGAGGGCGAGGACTACAAGGTCGAGCTGATCGAGGACCTCGTGCGCGACCAGGGCGTCGACACGGTGTCGCTCTACCGCAACGGGCCGTTCGTCGACCTGTGCCGCGGGCCGCACGGTCCCAGCACCAAGCGGATCAAGGCGTTCAAGCTCACCCACCTGGCAGGCGCCTATTGGCGCGGCGACGCGAGCCGCCCGATGCTCACTCGCATCTACGGCACCGCCTTCCGCTCGCAGGAGGAGCTCGACGAGCACGTGCGGCGGATCGAGGAGGCCCGCGCCCGCGACCACCGCAAGCTGGGCCGCGAGCTCGGCCTGTTCACCTTCTCGGATGTCTCGCCCGGGGCCGCGTTCTGGCTTCCGCGCGGCACCCAGGTGTGGAACACGCTGCTTGAGTTCACGCGCGAGCTGTGGCGCCGTCACGGCTACATCGAGATAAAGACCCCGCAGCTCTACGACGCCGAGCTGTGGAAGGTCTCGGGGCACTGGGACAAGTACCGCGGCAACTTGATCGTGACCGAGGCCGAGGAGCGGCCGATGGGCATCAAGCCGATGAACTGCCCCGGCCACGCACACCTGTTCGGCCAGGGGCGTCACTCCTACCGCGATCTGCCGGTTCGCTACGCCGAGCCCGGCCTGCTCCACCGCAACGAGCCGAGTGGCACATTGCACGGACTTCTGCGCGTGCGCCACTTCTGCCAGGACGATGCCCACATCTTCTGCACCGAGGACCAGGTCCAGGACGAGGTGAGCGGCTTCCTCGACATGGCGTTCGAGGCCTACCGGGTGTTCGACATAGCGCCCCGGCTCGAGCTTTCGACGCGCCCCGAGCAGCGAATCGGCACGGACGAGATGTGGGACAGGGCCGAGGGAGCGCTCGAGCGCGCGCTGCGCTCGCGCGAGCTCGAGTATTCGGTCAACGAGGCCGATGGGGCGTTCTACGGGCCGAAGATCGACCTGCACATGACCGACTCGATCGGGCGCTCGTGGCAGCTCGGCACCGTCCAGCTCGACTACTCGACGCCCGAGCGCTTCGGGCTCACCTACACGGGCGCCGACAACGCGGAGCACCGGCCGGTGATGATCCACCGCGCGGTGCTCGGCTCGCTCGAGCGCTTCATCGGCATCCTCGTCGAGCACTATGCGGGCGAGCTGCCCCTGTGGCTAGCTCCCGTGCAGGCGATCGTGCTCCCGATCGCCGACCGCCACCTCGAGTACGCGTGCCGCGTCGAGGAGGAGCTCGCGGTGGCCGGGCTGCGCGTCGAGCTCGACGCGCGCGGCGAGTCGGTCGGGCGCAAGATTCGCGACGCCGAGTTGCGCAAGGTCCCGTACATGCTGGTTGTGGGCGACGGGGAGCAGTCCGAGGGTACGGTTGCCGTGCGCCGGCACCGCGAGGGCGACCAGGGGAGCGAGCCGATCGCCTCCGTGGTCGAGCGTCTGCGAGGCGAGGTGGAGTCGCGTCGCACCGCTATACTCGCCCGCGAATGAAGGGCACCCACATCACGCGCCGCCGCCGCTGACGCGCTCGTGCCCTTCCCGCAGCGACCGCCTCCTCACTCGCCTTTGACGTCCAGCCGCGCACTCGCCTAGTGCCGATCCCGCGCAGGTTCGATCGGCGCCCGCCCGAGCGGGACCAGACCC
>DATHAN010000243.1:0-2726 GCA_035296645.1 Thermoleophilaceae bacterium | reverse complement strand
GAAGTCGATGCCGGTGAGCGTCTCGAGCGAGCGGATGTTGCGGCCCTCGCGACCGATGATCCGCCCCTTGAGGTCGTCGGAGCGTAGTTGGACTACCGATACCGTGGTCTCGGCCGCGTGGCCCGCCGCCAGGCGCTGCATCGAGGTGGCGAGGATGCTGCGGGCGCGACGATCCGCCTCGCGCTTCGCGTCCTCCTCCGACTGGCGGATCATGCGCGCGCTCTCGTGCTCGAGCTCGTCCTCGAGCTCGCGCAGGAGGATCTGCTTGGCCTGCCCGGCGGTCAGGCCCGCGATCCGCTCGAGCTCCCGTACCTGCTCCCGGCGCGCCGTCTTGAGCTTCTCCTGGGTCTGCTCGAGGTTGCGCTCGCGGTCCTCGAGCGCCTGCTCGCGGCGCTCGAGCTCGGCGAGCCGCACGTCAGTCGACTGCTCCTTGCCGAGCAACCGCTCCTCGATCCTTCCGAGCTCGGCTCGCCGCTGGACGAGCTCGAGGTCAAGCTGCTCGCGCAGGTCGGCGGTCGAGGGCCCGGCCGCGCCGTCTCCGCCCGACTCGTCGACGAAAGCCTCGTCTCGCGCGCGGGCGCTTGCGTCGCGCGGCGACGTCGCCGTCGCCTTGCGCGTCGCGGGCTCGACGGCGCTTTGCGCGCCCGCTCCCACCGCACCGCCGCCCGCGCGCAGCCCGCGCGCGCGGTAGGTCGTGACGAGCGCCGTCACGGCCCCCGCCGCGATCAGCACCGCCAGCCCGATCAGCACGATCTCCATCTCTCCGGTGTCTCCCCGTTCCCGCGCTCGGGCGCGGGTCTCGAAGTCTGCGTTCCCCGGCCGTCCGACCGATCGCAAGACATCCCAACCGTGCTCTCATTGGTAGGCGTGCGGCCCCGGGTGGCCGCGCCACGCACTAGGGACGCGCTAGCTCGCTCCTCTCGGCTCGTCCGCTGCGTTGTCTGTGCATCTCATGGGCTCTACCGTCAAGGGCAAGGTGTGAAGTCGTCTCCGATCCGGCCATGGCGGCCGTTGTCCGGAGAAGGTTAGTACCGCCCGCCACTTGCTTCAAGGGGCGGTCGCCGGATCTCACCTCGGCGTCGCTAGCCCCTGCACGCCGTCGCCGCGTCCATAATCGTGGGCCTGCCGCCGGATCGCCTCGTAGGCGACCTCCGCGGCATAGCCGCGCCGCACGAGCAGGGCGAACGCTCGCCGGCGGGCGCGGTCGTGGCTCAGCGCCACGCCGACCCGGTCTCGGAGCACGGCGCGCGCCGCATCGAGCTCCGCCTCGGGACTCGGCTCGCCGAGGGCCGCCTCGGCGACCTCGGCGGGCACGCCGCGGCGCGCGAGCTCGTGGGCGATCCGGCGCTCGCCCCACCCGTCGAGGCGCCGCCGGTCGTCTGTGAACCGGCGCGCGAACCGGCGTCGTCGAGATAGCCCGACTCGGCCACCTCGGCGAGCGCCGCGTCGATCTCCTCGGATCGGGCGCCCCGCCGCTCGAGCAGATCGCGCAGCTCCGCAACCGTCCGGTCGCGCCGCGACAGCGCACGCCAGGCGATGGCGAGCGCCCGCCCGCCGCCGCCCGCTTCGCCCGGCACGCGCTGTTCCCTATCCCGTTCAGGCGGCCTGCCGCATCGGGGGCTCGGACGCCTCGACCGCCGCGCCATCGTCGGGCGAGCCGCCGTTCTGAGCGGCCTGACCGCCGTTCGCTTCGGCGACAGGGGTCCCGGGCCGCTCGATGCCGAGCGCCTCGTAGATGCGCGCCTCGATCTGCTCGGCGACGTCGGGGTGCTCGCGCAGGTAGGCCTTGGCGTTGTTGCGACCCTGGCCGAGCCGGTCGTCGCCCAGGGAGAAGAACGAGCCCGACTTCGTGACGATCTTGTGCTCGATCCCCAGGTCGAGCAGGCAGCCCTCCGAGGAGATGCCCTCGCCGTACTCGACGTCGAACTCGGCCTGCCGGAACGGCGCCGCGACCTTGTTCTTGACCACCTTGACCCGCACGCGATTGCCGACCGCCTCGGTGCCCTCCTTGAGGGTCTCGATGCGGCGGATGTCGAGACGCTGCGAGGAGTAGAACTTGAGCGCCCGGCCGCCCGGCTGGGTCTCCGGCGAGCCGAACATCACGCCCACCTTCTCGCGGATCTGGTTGGTGAACAGGCACAGCGTGCCGGCGCGGTTGAGGTTGCCGGCGAGCTTGCGCATCGCCTGGCTCATCATGCGCGCCTGGAGACCGACGGTCTGGTCTCCCATCTGCCCCTCGAGCTCGGCCTTGGGCGTGAGCGCGGCGACCGAGTCGATGGCGAGCACGTCGACCGCCCCAGAGCGGATGAGCACGTCGGCGATCTCGAGGGCCTGCTCGCCGTAGTCGGGCTGGGAGACCAGCAGCTCGTCGACGTTCACGCCTATGCGCTTGGCGTACACGGGGTCCATGGCGTGCTCGGCGTCGATGAACGCGCACACCCCGCCCTGGCGCTGGGCCTCGGCGAGCACGTGGTAGACGAGCGTCGTCTTGCCCGACGACTCGGGGCCGAACACCTCGACGATGCGCCCGCGCGGGAGCCCGCCCACCCCGAGGGCGAGGTCGAGCGACAGCGCGCCGGTCGGTATCGCGGCGACGCGCACGGCGGCCCGCTCGTCGCCCATGCGCATGATCGAGCCCTTGCCGAACTCGCGCTCGATCTGGGTGAGGGCGCTGCCGAGGGCCGCCTCACGGGCCTTCGCTGACTTCTCCTGGTCCTTCTCCATGG
>DATHAN010000242.1:0-3097 GCA_035296645.1 Thermoleophilaceae bacterium | reverse complement strand
TACCAGATCCGGTGGAGGGTCAACGGCGGCAAGCAGCGGTCTGAGGTCATCGGCGCAGACCACCGCGAAGCCGAGCAGGCGCTCGCTCTCAAGCTCGCAGAGATCAACCGGGGCACCTATCGAGAGCGGCATGAGGCGACGTTCCACGAGTTCGCCTCCTCATGGTTCGCCGACCACAGGGCCCACCTGCGGCCATCCGGGGTCGAGCGCATCCGGATCGACCTCGAAGTTCACCTCGTGCCGTTCTTCGGCGACTACATGCTCAGTCAGATCGGCCCCGAGCTGATCGAGCGCTACATCGCCGAGAAGGTCGGCGAGCGGCGGGAGGGTGATGCCCGCGTTGCCCGCCTCGAGGCGGCCCTGCCGGCCAGTCGCCGCGAGCTAGCGCAGGCACGACGGGAGCGAGGCTTGAGCAACGTCTCGATCAACAAGACGCTGACCCTGCTCCGCCAGGTGCTCGCGGCGGTACGGCTACATCGACCGCAACCCGGTAGATGAGGTTCGCCGGCTGAAAGTCGGGAAGAAGGCGCAGCCGTTCGTCCAGCTCGATCAGATCCCCGCGCTCGTCGAGGCGACCCGCGAGCCGCACCGGGCGCTGCTCTGGACACTGCTCCTCGCCGGCCTGCGGATCGGAGAGGCGCTCGCGCTGCGGTGGAGCGACGTTGAGTTCTTGGCCGACCCGCCACGGCTCAACATCGCGCGGACGTGGGATCCCGCGAGCAAGCCGGACGGCGCCGATCACCGGGGGATCGAAGGTCCCGTCAAGACGGGGGAGGAGGGGAGTGTCGCGATCGGCGAGTTCCTGCTCAAGACGCTCCTCGACCACAAGGAGCAGTCACCCTTCGACCGGGAGGACGATCTCGTCTTCCCCACCTCGAAGGGGCGTCACCAGAACCCGTCGAACTTCCGGCGCCGGGTACTCGCGCCGGCAGTCGAGCGAGCGAACGAGCGGCTGAGCGGGCAGGACACGCCGACGATCGCGGCGATCACCCCGCACTCGCTCCGACACACCTATTGCTCTCTCCTCATCGCACAGGGCGAGGATCTTGCGACGGTGGCGGACCACATGCGCCACACCGACCAGAGCACGACGCTCAAGGTCTACACACGTCATGAAGCACCGCCGCAAGGGCGTGACCGAGCGCCTCGACCGCGCTGTGTTCGGCGCCGATTTTGGTGCCGATCTGATGCCGAAAACGGCCCTAGAGGCGGAGGAACGAGCGGCTGGAGCTGGCGGCTGAGGCTCTACAGAGCCGAATCGGAGGACGCGCCCGGCAGGATTCGAACCTGCGACTTCTGCCTCCGGAGGGCAGCGCTCTATCCACTGAGCTACGGGCGCTAGGAGGGCGAGTCTACTCGCGCACGCCTGCCCGCCGCGCGGACCGCGCCCGGCACCGCGCCGCCGGGGACGTTGCTTGACTCGCGGCGTGGCGGACGTCGCGATCATCGCCGACACCCATCTTCCGCGCGGTGAGCGTGTCATCCCCAACGCGTCCCTCGAGCGGCTCGCGACCGCATACGTGATCGTGCACGTCGGCGACTTCATCGCCGTGGCGGTGCTCGACGAGCTCGCGGCGCTCGGCCCCCCGGTGGCCGCGGTCCACGGCAACGTCGACGACCGGGAGCTCCGCCGCCGGCTTCCGACCGAGCAGGTGCTCGAGATCGGCCGCAACCGCATCGGCCTGATCCACGACGCCGGCCCGGCGCGCGGGCGGCTCGCGCGTCTGCGCCGACGGTTCCCCGACGCCGACGCCGTCGTCTTCGGCCACTCGCACATTCCCCTGCACGAGCGCGAGGGCGCGTTCCAGATCTTCAACCCGGGCAGCCCCACCGAGCGCCGCCGTGCCCCCCGGCACATGATGGGGATCGCCACGGTCGACGGCGGCGAGATTCGCTTCGAGCACCTCCCGCTCGATTAGATACGCGGACATGGACCTCGACGTGGTCTTCGTCGGCACGGCCGGCTCGATCCCGAGCGCACGCCGGGCGTTGCCCTCGACGCTCGTGCGACGCGGCGGCGATCGCCTGCTGTTCGACTGCGGGGAGGGGACCCAGCGCCAGCTCCTGCGCTCGGTCGGGCTGCTCGAGCTCGAGGAGGTGTTCCTCACCCACTTCCACGCCGATCACGTGCTCGGGCTGCCCGGGATGCTCAAAACCTACGGGCTGCGCGGCCGCGAGCGGCCGCTGACCGTGTACGGCCCGGAGGGGCTGGCCGCGCTGTTTCGCGGCCTGCGCCCGGTGATCGGGCGCCTCGGATTCGAGGTGCGGCTCGTCGAGCTCGCGCCGGGCGACGAGCTCGAGCGCGAGGGCTACCGCATCGGCGCGTTCGCGGTCGACCACGGCGTGGCGGCGCTCGGCTACGCGTTGATCGAGGACGAGCGTCCCGGGCGCTTCGACGAGGAGCGGGCGCGCGCGCTCGGCGTCGTTCCCGGTCCCGACTTCGGGCGGCTCCAGCGCGGCGAAGCGGTCGCCCAGGGCGGGCGGACGGTCACTCCCGACGAGGTCCTGGGGCCGCCCCGGCGGGGGCGCAAGCTCGTGCTCGCCGGTGACACCCGCCCGTACGAGACCACGCTCGCCGCCGCCTGGGGCGCCGACCTGCTCGTCCACGAGGCGACGTTCACCGAGGAGGAGACCGAGCGCGCGGGCGAGACCCGCCACTCGACGGCCCGAGGCGCTGCCGAGCTCGCGGCGCGGGCGGAGGTGTCGCTGCTCGCGCTCACCCACGTCTCGCCGCGTTACGGCGGCCGGGAGCTGAGGGAGGAGGCGCGCGCCGTGTTTGCCGCGACGGTCGTCCCGCGGGACTTCGACCGGGTGGAGATCCCGTTCCCGGAGCGCGGAGAGCCGGTGCACGTGCGCGTCCGCGCGCCCTGCTAACTTCGCTTGCGCAAGGCCCTTTAATCCGGTCCCGCGAGGCCAGGAAGGACCAGACGAAGTGGAGAAGACCGTCCTCGGCGCCGAGGATGTTCGGCGCACGCTCGCCCGCATCAGCCACGAGATCGTGGAGCGCACGGGCGGTCGCGATCTCGCTCTCGTCGGCGTGCACCGTCGCGGCGCGGTGATCGCGGGTCGCCTGCACGAGCGCCTGCTCGACCTGTGC
>DATHAN010000241.1:0-6635 GCA_035296645.1 Thermoleophilaceae bacterium | reverse complement strand
GTGCGAGGGCGCGACCCCGAGCTGGAGCTCGACCCGCCGCACGCGCTCGAGCACGCGCTGCTGGAGCACGCGGCTGCCGGCGAGGACGTCGCCGACGATCCCGAGCGCGGCGAGCTGGACGGCGGCGATGAACAGCATCGCCCCGAGGATGAGCGACTGGACGTGGCCCGCGCCCTCCCCGCCGAGGTAGAACCACAGGAAGCGACCGAAGATCACGAGCGCGCCGAGCCCGACGATCGCCGCCAGCGTCATGAACACTCGCAGCGGCTCGTACAGCGCGTAGATGCGCAGGATCGACATGCCGTTGCGGCGCACGTACGCCCACATCGAGGGGAACAGGCGCGACTCGCGCGTCTTCGGATTGGTCCGGATCGGGACGTGGTCCACCGCGACCAGCATCTTCCCGGCCTGGATGATGGTCTCGAGCGTGTAGGTGAACTTCGACACGGTCGCCATCTGGAGCGCCGCCTCGCGGTTGTAGGCGCGGAAGCCCGACGTCGTGTCGGGCACCGTCGTCTCCGAGGCGCGCCGCACGACGGCGCTGCCGAGGTGCTGGAGCCGGACCTTGAGCGCCGAGAAGTGCTCGATCTTCGCCACCTCGCGGTCACCGACCACCATGTCGGCGCTGCCGGCGAGGATCGGTGCGATCAGCTTGGGGATGTCGCGCGGGTCGTACTGATTGTCGGCGTCGGTGTTGACGACGATGTCGGCGCCGAGCTTGAGGCACGCGTCGAGCCCGGCCTGGAACGCGGTCGCGAGCCCCTTGTTGTTGGTGAGACGCACGATGTGGTCGACTCCGTGCGCGCGCGCGACCTCGATCGTGCGGTCGCTCGAGCCGTCGTCGACGACCAGCCACTCGATCTCGTCGACGCCGTCGAGCTCGCGCGGCAGCTCCGCGAGCGTGGCCGGAAGCTGCTCCTCCTCGTTGAAGCACGGGATCTGGACGATCAGCTTCATGGCGCCGCGCTCAGACTAGCGGCTGACCGGGGCGGAAAGCCGCCGTTCAGCGGGCGCGGCACCGGGCCGCCGCGGCCCGTGCTGCCCCCGATCCCTCGGCCACCGAGAAGGTCCGCCACCGCTGCGCGCGCCAGGGCAGCGGCTCGGCGACGAGCCCGGGCGCGAGCATTCCGCGCGGGGCGAGCAGGTCGAACCGGCGCTCGGTGCGGCTGAACACGAGCGCGGGGGGCCGAAGCTCGAGCCGGGGGTCGGGCGGCCACGCGCGCGCGACCGTCGACAGGGGGACTCGGAGCTCCCACGCGAGCGTGCCCTGCGTCCCGGGGCGAGTGACCGCGGGGCTTCCGCAGGCGAGCAAGCGATCGGGGCCCCCGGCCCGAGCGAGCGTCTCGCGGAGCCCGGCGATCGTCCCTGCGCGCTCGGAGGCCTCAGCGCGATACCCGAGCGCGTCACGCGCGCGGGAGAGCCCGAACGGCGCCGCGAGGAGGAGCACGGCGAGCGCGGCGGCGGCCGTCCGCCACCGCCGGCGGCCGCCCACCGCCCGCACGGCGATCCCGGCCCCGGCGCCTCCGAGCGCGCACACCGCCGCCACCGCCGGGAACAGGTAGCGCTCGTTCCCGGTGAAGCCGGTTTGGGTGAGCGCGGCGACCAGCACGACCCATACGAGCGCGCCTCCGGCGAGCGCGAGCACTGCGGTGCGTGCGGCGCCGCCCGCGAGCGCGGGAACGCGCCGGAGCGCCGCCGGGATGAGCACCGCGCAAACGGCCGCGAGCGCGGCGACGAGCACCGGCAGCCCGGCGAGCTCGACCGTCTTTGCGACCACCGCGAGCGCCGGGACCTCGGCGGTCGCGAGGCTTGCCTCCGTGACGCGGTTCGCGCGCTCGCCGGCCGACAGCGGATCGCCCGTGGCGAGCCACGGCGGCCCGAGCCACAGGAGGGGCGGGACGATCGCCGCGACCGCCGCCACGGGGAGCAACAGCCGCTCGCGAGCGACCGCGAAGGCCGCGTAGGCGACGAGGATCACCCACGCCTCCGGCCGCCCGAGGGCCGCGAGAGCCAGCAGCGCGAGCGCCTGCCCCCGGCGGCCCTCGAGGTGGCGCTCGAGCGCCCACAGCAGGAAGGCGGCGGCGAGCGGCTCCGAGTCGCCGCTCGCCGCGAGGTCGACGAGGTCGGTGGCGAGCAGCGCGAGCACGGCGAACGCGCCCGCGAGCGAACCGGCCGCGCGTGCCGCGACGCGGTAGGCGAAGGCGAGCGCGAGCAGCGCGCCGGCGCGTGCGACCACCGCCCACAGCACCGGCGCGGCGTCTCCGGCGAGCGCGAGCGGAGTCGTGAAGAGCACGGGCAGTGGCTTCCACGAGGGGCCGTTCGTCGGGTCGAGCGCGAGCCCCAGGACCTCGCGTCCCCACACGAGCCAGGCCCAGGTATCGGACCCGAGCCCAGGCGGGAGGACGAGCAGCGACAGCGCGCCGCCGGCCAAGCACCCGACCGCGGTGAGGAGGGGCGACGGCGCCAGGCTGCGTCCCGTGCGCCCGGAGGCCGCCGGCGAGCCGCCCCGGGTCTGGCCGCCCGCGTGCGGCGTCGCCGCCGTCATCGCCGCTACTAGAGCTCGCCGGGGAAGGTGGTGGCCACGCCCTTCAGGAGGCCGCGCCTCCCCGCCGGCTGCTCGGGCAGCTCGCCGTAGGCCTGCCGGCAGTCGCGCAGGCGGTGGATGCGCACGATCGGGCCCGGCCGCTCGAACGCCGTGGGGTAGAAGTTGAACGACAGGTCGAAGTCGAACCGCGGCGGCCGCTCCCCGCGCCCGTACGGGCTCTTGGCGAAGACCCGGTCCGACTCGCGCTCGAGCCGGCGGTAGTACTCGAGTACGCCGCGGTCGCCGGCGTTCTCGGCGCGCTCGCGCACGATGCTCATGGTCACGACCGTGCAGTAGCCGTGCGACCGGTACACGTCGATCAGCTCCGGCCGCAGCATCGTCAGGTTCGCGTTCAACCCGCCTTCGGCCGTGCTCTTGGCGCGCCGGATGTCGCGCAGGAGCTGGCGCGGGAAGCGGTCGCGCTCGACGGGCAGGCACGCGGCCGTGCGCCCGCCGTCCATCCCCTTGGCGAGGCCCGTGCACACGCCCGCGGTCTCGTAGCCCCGGTCGCCGGGGCGGGTCCTGTAGTAGACCGTGGGCACGACGGGGAGCGCCGGCTCGATCGCCGCGCGCAGTCCGGGCGGGTAGCTCTCGACGAGGAACTGGCGGGCCGCGTTGCGCGTGTCCTCGCGCCCGAGGACGGCCGCGGTACGCACGTCCGCCGCCAGCGGCTGAGCGATGAGCGCGAGCGTGAGCAGCGCCAGCACCGCCGGCTGGAGGCGCGGCCGCGCGCGCAGCAGCGACGCGAGCTGGACGAGCGCCACGCCGCACAGGAGCGCGAGCACCGGGTACAGCGGGAGGATCCAGCGCGCGAAGTAGCGCGACTGGAGGCTCATGTAGACAAACAGCGCGAGCGGGAAGACGAACATGATCGCGGCGCGCGCGCGGTCGCGCCGCCACAGCACGACGGCCCCGGCGAGCGCCGCGGCGAGGGCCGCGAAGCCGAGTCCCCAGGTCAGGCTCACGAGGTAGGCGACGAACCCCGACTGGCTCGTCTGCCCGAGCTTCTCCGCCCCGCCGGCGGCCTCGGCCTGGGTCTTGAGCTGGTACAGCGCGCTGACCGGGTTGAGGAAGAAGAACGGGTTCGTGACGAAGAAAACGGCGCCGGCCACGACGAGCCCGAGCACGAGCGAGACGGCCTCCGGCCGGCGCCGCAGGGCGCCGGCCGCGCGCGCCGCCCCGCGAACGCCGCCGGCGCGCGCTCGCGCACCGAGCGCCCGCGGGGTGCGCGGCCCGGCTGCGAGGGCCAGCGCCCGCAGGGCGACGGCGAGCAGGAGCGCGAGCAGCAGTAGCCCCGCCGTGTACTTGAAGCCGATGGCGAGTCCGGTCATCGCGCCGGCGAGCAGGTAGTGGCGCCGCTCGCCGCCCTCGTGCACGCGCACCGCGGCGTAGACGCCGAGCGCCACCGCCAGGAGCGTCCCCGCGTCGGTCACGGCGATCCGGCCGTACACCACGGGCAGGAAGGCGAACGACAGCGTCGCCGCGGCGATCAGCCCGACGCGGGTGTCCCACAGCCGCCGCCCGACCCAGAAGACCGCGGCCACTCCGGCGATCGACAGCACCGCGGCGAGCGCGCGCGCCACGATCCAGATCGGCGTGGGGTCGAACGCGAACTGGGTCGTGACCGTCTCGAGCGGCAGCTCGAGGATCGAGCCGATGCCCGGCCAGCTCCCGTAGAGCAGTCGCAGCACCGCGTGGATCAGGTACGTGAACGCCGCCGGGTTCTGGTAGTAGCCCGGGTCGAGGCCGCCACCGAACATCTCGACGGCCTTCGAGGCGAAGTGCGTCTCCTCGTCGTAGTTGTAGACGTAGGGCAGCCCGTAGTCGTTGTTCCATACGCGCAGCAGGAAGCCGCCAACGAGGATGGCGGCGAGCAGGATCAGGGCGGGCAGGGAGGCGGAGCCGCGCGCGCGGGCTCTGCCGGGGAGGGCGCGACGCACGCGAGCAGGGTAGCCGCGGGCCGGACGCCCGCCGCGCTGCGGCGACGGTGTGGAAGGATTCCCCTCCGGCGCGGCCGTGCGCCCTCGTCGCACCTCGGCGAGCACCCCGCCGACCGGCTCGCGCGAACGCGCGCGAACCCGGTCGCCGTCCTGCGATGAGCACCCGTCCCACGCAAACCGCCACGTCACGCCCGCTGCCCGCGCTCGCGCCTGCGGCCGCGCTCGCCCTCGCCGCCGCGCTCGCGCTCGGGGCGTGCGGCGAGGCGCCTCCGTCCGATCCCCGCGCGGACGAGGTCGTCAGGACGGTCCAGAGCTTCGCGGCGGCCGACGGGCCGCGAGCGTGCGACCTCCTGACCGACGCCGCGCTCGCGCGTCTCTACGGCGGGCGCACGGCGTGCCTCGCGCGCTCGCGCGGGTTCGAGCCGGGCGAGGTCAAGGTCGAGAGCGTCGAGATCGCCGAGAGCGGCACGCGCGCGAGCGCCGAGGCGCGGTCGGTGGGGGGGAGCCAGCGTTTCGCCGTGGTCGTCCAGCTCGTCGCTCCCCCGGGCTGCCGGGCGCCCTGCCCCGAGGCGCGCTGGCGGATCGACTCGATCAAGCCGGCCTGACCGCCGCGGGCGCCGGCTGCGCCGGGGCGGTGGTCGGCCCGGGCGGCGGGTGAGGGCCGCGGCCGGGCGCCGGCGGCGCTCGGCATCCCCGGACGCACCCTCGCGCACTGGTAAATTGACTCGCGAGTCAACGAGGAGCATCGTGCCCGCCCTCATCACCCACGCGCTCGACACGCAGAGCGACGGAGGCCATCTCGAGCGGACCCTCGAGCTCGCAACCCGGGCGTGGGGAAGGACGAGCCCGAACCCGCTCGTCGGCGCGGTCGTGGTCAAGGACGGGCGCCCGATCGGCGAGGGCTTCCACGCGCGTCCCGGGGAGCCGCACGCCGAGCGCGCCGCGCTCGCGGCATGCTCCGAGCCCCCCGCGGGCGCCACCCTGTACGTGTCGCTCGAGCCGTGCGCGCATCACGGGCGCACGCCGCCCTGCACCGACGCGATCCTGGCCGCGGGAATCGCGCGCGTGGTCGTCGCCTCGGACGACCCGACCTCCAAGGGCCGCGGGCGCGGCGTCGAGCTGCTGCGGTCGCAGGGCGTCGAGGTCGACTTCGCCGGCGAGGAAGTCGCACGCGCGGCGCGTCTGCTCAACCAGCCGTTCCGCAAGCACGCGCGCACCGGGCGCCCGCTCGTCGTGCACAAGTCGGCGATCACGCTCGACGGCAGGACCGCCACCCGCACCGGCGACTCCATGTGGATCTCGAGCGAGGCGAGCCGCGCGCGCGTGCACGAGTGGCGCGCCGAGGTCGACGCGGTCGCCGTCGGGATCGGCACGGCGCTCGCCGACGACCCGCTGCTGACTGCGCGGCTCGACGGCGCCGGTCGGCCCCAGCCTCTGCGCGTTCTGTTCGACTCGGGCGCTCGCGTGGCGACCGACAGCCGACTCACGAGCAGCGCCGGCGAGGAGGCGCCCGTCCTGGTCGTATGCTCGCCCGCCGCTCCGGCCGCCGCTCGTCGGACGCTCGCCGCCGCCGGCGTCGAGACGATCGTCGCCACGGGCACCGACGAGCCCGGCCGCGTGCTCGCGGCGCTCGACGCGCTCGGGAAGCGCGGGGTCCAGTCGCTCCTGCTCGAGGGCGGCCCGCGCCTCGCCGGCGCCTTCCTCGACGCCGGCGAGATCGACGAGGTGCGCGCGTTTGTGGCGCCCGTGGTCGTCGGCGGGCACGGGGCGCGCGGTGTCGTGGAGGGCCGCGGCGTCGAGTCGATCGCCTCCGCGCACCGCGCGGTCGACGTGGACGTCGAGCGCATCGGCGGCGACACGCTGATCGCGGCGCGCATGCGGGAGTGGTGATGTTCACGGGGCTCGTCGCGGATCGGGGACGCGTGCGCAGCGTGGAGCCGGCGCCCGACGGCGCCGGCCTTCGGCTCACCGTCGTCTCGTCGCTCGTCGCCGAGCTCGCAGCCGGGGACTCCGTGGCGGTGAGCGGGGTGTGCCTGACCGCGGCCTCGGTCGACGCGACGACCTTCACCGCGGACGTCATGGCCGAGACCGCACGCCGCAGCTCGATCGGC
>DATHAN010000240.1:0-3007 GCA_035296645.1 Thermoleophilaceae bacterium | reverse complement strand
GTGCGCGCGTGCTTCGCAGGCGGTCAGCCCTCGCGCTCGTCGTGCTCGCCCTCGCGCCCGCCGGGTGCTCGCTCGGCGAGGGCGCGGGCGGCCCTTCGTTCAACTCCAACGGGACCGACTCGAGCTCGCTCGAGGGTCTCGAGCGCTTCTCGCTCCTGTCGCTCGCCACGGCGAACACGACGCGCCTCGGCGGTGCGGAGCCGGCCGACGACGCGGCTGCGGCCGCGGTGGCGGCGTTCCCGGGGACGAGCGAGCAGGCGCAGCCGAGTGCGGTCATGCTCGTCGATCGCGACAACTGGCAGGGCGCGGTCGCCGCATCGGTCCTCAGCGGGCGGCCGATCGGCGCGCCGATCCTCGTCAGCGACGGCGAGAGCCTGCCCGACGTCTCGCAGGCCGCGCTCGACCAGATGAAGCCGAAGGGGTCGGACCTCTCACGCGACGCGCAGGTGATCAAGATCGGCTCCGAGCCGCCGACGCCCGAGGACCACCGCACCGCGCTGATCGGCGGCGACGACCCGTACGCGCTCGCGGCGGCGATCGACCGCTTCTCGACGGTCGCGCGCGGCGACCCGTCGCCGAACGTGATAGTCGCCTCGGGCGAGAGCCCGGAGTGGTCGATGCCCGCGGGCGCGTGGTCGGCCCGCTCGGGCGACTCGGTGCTCTTCACACTCCAGGACGAGCTGCCCCCGGAGACCGAGCGCGCGCTCGGCATCCACGAGCGGCCCAACATCTACGTGCTCGGTCCCGAGGACGCGGTCGGGCGCGAGGTCGAGGACCGGCTGCGCCGGTTCGGCAACGTACGCCGGATCGAGGGCCGGACGCCGGTCGAGAACGCGCTCAACTTCGCCCGCTACCGCCAGGGCGCCTTCGGCTGGGGCCTGGTCGTGCCCGGCTTCCACTTCACGCTCGCGAACCTCGACCGCCCGCTCGACGCGGCGGCCGCGGCGCCGCTCGCCACGAACGGGATCTACGCGCCGCTGCTGCTGACCGACACCGCCGAGCCGCTGCCGAAGCCGCTCGAGGACTACTTCCTCGACGTGCGACCGGGGTTCCAGAACGACCCTCGCACGGCGGTGTACAACCACGTATGGCTGCTCGGCGACACCTCGGCGATCACCGCCGCCGTCCAGGGGCGCCTCGACGAGATCGCGCGGCTCATCCCGGTGCAGATCGCCGGTGAGCGGCCGCCGGCGCCGCCCGACGGGCAGGGCCCGCCGGCGCCGGACGGCGACCGCGGCCGCGGGAGTCAGCCGCCTGACCGCGGCCAGGACCAGCGTCGCGGTGGTCGTCAGCAGGACGGAGGCGGGCAGGGAGCGCGCGGACGCAGGGGCAGGGACGACTGAGGTGAGCGAGTTCGAGCGCGAGGACCGGCTCGAGCGCGAGCCGACGATCGAGGACCTGCGCCAGCTCATGGGCGCCTCGACCCCCCACTTCGCGCTCCAGCTGCGCAACCGGATCCGAAACCTGATCGCCCCCTTGCCGGTCGACCACCCGATCCGGCGCGAGGGGGAGCGCGAGATCGAGCGGCTAGACCGGCTGGCCGTGGACGGCGAGCACCGCGGGACCCCGAGCGAGGGGCTTGTCGAGATGCCGAGCTTGAGGACGGAGTAGCCGGCGGGAAGGATCCGCCTCTCGCGTCCCGGCCTCAGACGAGTCCCTCCCATGCAGTCGAAGGCCGAAACCCCCGCGGAGTACCTCGCCGAGCTCGACCCGGTTCGGCGCGAGGAAGTCGAGGCGGTACGGGCGGTGATTCAGAAGGCGGCCCCGGAGGCCGAGGAAGCGATGCAGTGGGGGGATGCTGGCCTACCGTGGCGAGGGTAGGGCCCTCGTAGCCCTCGCCGCCCAGAGACGTCACCTGAGCCTGTACCTGCTCGAGACCTGCAGCGACCCGGCGACGCTAGGCCCTTACCGCGACCGACTCACCGGCCTCGACATGGGCAAGGGCTGCGTCCGCTTCAGGCGCGCCGCCTATCTGCCGCTCGACGCGATCGCGGGCATCGTCGCCCGCGGCACGTCGCGAGCAGTCGAATCGAGCCCCCCGCTAGGCGGCCACCGCCCCCAGTCCCGCGAGCGCCGCCACCCGCTCCCGATGCGAGCGCGGCGATCCGAACAGATGCCCGTCGGTCCGCGCCCGCTTGAGGAAGAAGTGGAGGTCGTGCTCCCAGGTGAAGCCGATGCCGCCGTGAACCTGGAGCGACGAGGACGTGACACGCCAGCCGGCGTCGGCGGCGTAGGCCTTGGCCATCGAGGCCGCGAGCGGGAGCGACTCCGGCTCGTGGTCGGCCGCCCACGCCGCGTACAGCATCGTCGAGCGCGCGGACTCGACCTCGAGCAGCATCTGCGCGCAGCGGTGCGACACCGCCTGGTAGGCGCCGATCGGGCGCCCGAACTGCTCGCGCTCCTTGGCGTAGGCCACCGCCATCTCCATCGCGCGCTGGGCGACGCCCACGAGCTCGGCGGCGAGCGCGACCTCGACGGTGTCGAGGGCGGGGAGCGGGTCGCCCGGAAGCGGATCGCCGGTCGGGGCCCGCACGCGCGCGAAGCGGCGGGTCGAGTCGATAGTCGCCTCGAGCTCGACCTCGGCGCCGCCCGCCTCGACCACCATTCCCGACAGCCCGTCGAGCAGCACGAGCACGTCGGCGCGGTCGGCGTCGGGAACCATCGGCGCCTCGCCCTCGGTCACCATCCCCACCGTCCCGACCGCCTCGCCGGCGGCGAGCGCGGGCAGCCAGCGCGCGCGCTGCTCGTCCGAGCCGGCGTGCGCGAGCACGAGGCCCGCCGCCGCGCTCGCGAGGAACGGCGAGGGCGCGAGCGCGTACCCGAGCTCCTCGGCGAGGATCGCGAGCTCGACCGCGCCGAGGCCCTGGCCGCCGTGCGCCTCGTCGAGGTGGATCCCGGCCCACCCGAGCTCGGCCATCTCGCGCCACAGGCCGTCGTCGTAGCGGCCCTCCTCGACGAGCGCGCGCCACGCCTCCGGCCTGAGCCGGTCGGCGAGGAAGTCGCGCGC
>DATHAN010000239.1:0-3342 GCA_035296645.1 Thermoleophilaceae bacterium | reverse complement strand
GTCCCGCCGGGCTCCTCCATCGGCCCCTCGCGCCAGCGCGCGAACAGCCCCTCGACCTGGTCGCGCACGCGCTCACGCGCGAGGATGTGGAGCCGGTCGCCGGCCTCGACGCGCGTCGAGCCGCGGGGAAGGAGCGCCTCCTCGCCGCGCACGATCACGCTCACGAGCGCGTCGCGCGGGAGCCCGAGCTCGTTCACCACGCGCCCCACGATCGCGTCGCCGGCGCGCACCGGGTACTCGACGACCTCGGCGCCGAGGCGGCGGATCGTCCCCACCTCGACGAGCGGGCGCGGGAGGGCGGGCTCGTCCGAGGTCACGCCGAGCCAGCGCGCGATCGGCTCGAACGTCGCGCCCTGGACCAGCGTCGAGGTCAGGACCACGAAGAACGCGATGTGGAAGAACTCGTCAGCCTGCGAGACCCCGGCGATGACCGGGAAGGTCGCGAGCACGATCGGGATGGCGCCCCGCAGGCCCGCCCAGCCGATCAGTAGCGAGTCGCGCACGGGAAAGCGCCCGACGCGCGTGGCGATGAGCGCGGCGGCCGGGCGGGCGACGACCGCGAGCACCACGGCGAGCAGGAGCCCCTCGCCCGCGACCTCCGTCAGCTTGCTCGGGAAGACGAGCAGGCCGAGCGTGAAGAACAGCACGATCTGGCTCACCCAGCCGAGCCCCGCGTGGAAGTCGGTGACGGTCGCCCGGGCGGGCACGCGCGCGCCTCCGAGCACGAGGCCGGCCAGGTAGACGGCGAGGAAGCCCGAGCCGTCCAAGACCGCCGCCCCGCCGTAGGCGATCGCCGCGGTGGCGATCGAGGCGACGGGGTACAGGCCGCTCGAGACGAACGGGACCCGCCGGAAGGCGAGCACCGACAGGCGCCCGCACACGAGCCCGACCGCCGCGCCGATCGCGAGCTGGGCGAGGAACAGCAGCGCCATGTCGCCGAAACCGAAGTCGGGCTGCTGAATCCACTCGATGAACCCGATCACTAGCAGGATCGCGATCGGGTCGTTGAGGCCGGACTCCGCCTCGAGCACGCGCGCGACGCGCCGCTTGAGGCTCGATCCGCGCAGGACCGAGAAGATCGCCGCGCTGTCGGTCGAGGCGACGATCGAGCCGAGCAGCAGGGCGGGGAGGAGCGGCAGGTCGAGCAGGAGCGCCGCGGCGAGCCCCACGACGACCGCGGTCACGATCGTCCCGACCGTGGCGAGCGAGATCGCCGGCCCCACGACCGGGCGGATCTCCGGCCACCCGGCGGCGAGGCCGCCCTCGAACAGGATCAGCGTGAGCGCGATGATCCCGACCGTCCGGGTCAGCTCGAAGTCTTCGAAGTCGATCAGCCCGAGCCCGTCCGAGCCGATCGCCATCCCCAGCGCGAGGAAGAGCACGAGCCCGGGCACGCGCAAGCGCCCGGCGGCCAGCGCGGCCAGGATCCCGAGCGCGAGCAACGCGCCGGTGATGAGCATCATCGCGCCCTCGGTCATCGGGGCGGCCAGTCTAAGTCGCGCCCGAGGGAGCTCTGAGGGGGCGCGATCAGGTGCTCGACCCGCCCTCGAGCGCGCCGGCGTCGATTCCCGCTGCTCGTGCGTGCGCGTCTTCCTCGCGCGCACGTCGCTCCTCCCGGCGCGCGATCCACTCGGCTCCCGCGTTGTCGCTGAGCCCGTGGACGATGATCGATACGAAGACCACGAGCGCGGCGATGTCGAAGAGCGGCTTCCCCACCGGGCCGAGCTGGGCCAGCACGAGCAGCGAGAAGGTCATCGTCGCCACCCCCTTCGGCCCGAACCACGAGAAGAACGCCTTGGTCGCCGTGTCGGTGCCCGTCCCCGCGAGCGCCAGGAAGACGGCGACCGGGCGGGCCACGAGCAGGGCGACCGCGACGATCGCCACGGCGCCGAGGCCCTCGGAGAGCAGGCCCGGCACCGTGAGCAGCGCGCCGAAGACCACGAAGATCCCCAGCTTGACGATCTCGACGATGTCCTCGGAGCGCACCTCGAACGAGCGCCGGATATCGGGGCGCAGGATGCCGAGCGTAATCGAGCAGACGAACACGGAGATGAACCCGTTGCCGGCGGGCGGGACGACCGCGACGCCGTAGGCGGCGAAGGCGACCCCGAGCGCGTACAGCGCCTTCTGATGGGCGCCCGCGGCGGCGGCGAGGCGCCGCTCGTGGGGGAAGAGTCGCGCCGCGACGAGCCCGACGACGACGCCGGTTACGAGCCCCACGCCGATGTCCTGCAGCACGAAGCGCACGACGTCGAACCTTCCGTCCGTGCCCGCCACGGCCGCCGTCAGGACGAGCACGGCCGGCAGCGCGAGCCCGTCGTTGAGTCCCGACTCGAGGTTGAGCGAGTGCCGCACGACTCGCGGGACGCGCGGGTTGGTCACGACCGTCGAGGACAGGACGGGATCGGTGGGCGAGAGCAGGGCCCCGAGCAGAAAGGCCTCTCTCCACGAGAGGTCGGTCACCGCGACGGTCGCGACCGCGACGATCGCCGCGGTGACCGGCATGGCGAGCACGAGCTTGCGCAGCGGAAGGTGCCACGCGGTCTGGAGCAGCTCGCCGTCCACCTCGAGCCCGTCCCGGAACAGCAGGACGATGAGCGCGACGATCGCCAGCGTCTCGACGAAGCCCGAGCCGGGGTCGAATCGAAGCACCTCAAGCCCGCCCTCGCCGAGGGCGAAGCCGAGTAGGACGAAGACCGCGGTGAGCGAGAGGAACGAGCGCCGCGCGAGCCCGGCGAGCAACCCGCCGAGCGCGAGCAGCCCGCCGAGCACGGCGAGCTCGACCGCGAGCGTCGGGGCGGAGACGGCGACCGCGGGCACCGCGACAGGGTCTCAGAGCGGCCACGCGCCGTCGCGGCGCGGGCCTAGACTGAGAGGCGGATGTCCATCCTCGAGCAGGTCCAGGCCGACGCGGCCACCGCCCTCAAGGCGGGCGAGCGCGAGCGCGCCGGTGCTCTGCGGACCCTCGCGTCCGAGCTCCAGAAGTCGGCCAAGGAGGCCGACGACGAGGGAGACGAGGTCGCGGTCCTGCGACGCGAGCGCAAGCGCCGGCTCGAGGCGGCGGAGGCCTACGCCGACGCGGGCCGCGACGACCTCGCCTCCGTCGAGCGCGGCGAGGCGGAGCTGATCGAGGCGTACCTCCCGGCCGAGCTGTCCGACGCCGAGCTCGAGGCGCTCGTGGGCGACGCGGTCGCCGAGGCGGGCGCTTCCTCCCCAAAGGAGATGGGCCGCGTGATGTCGCTCGTCATGCCCCGCGTCGAGGGTCGCGCCGACGGCCGCCGCGTGAGCGCGCTCGTGAGGGAGAAGCTGTCGGCGGCGTGAGGACCCAGCTCGAGCTCTCGA
>DATHAN010000238.1:0-2083 GCA_035296645.1 Thermoleophilaceae bacterium | reverse complement strand
CAGCTTGAGGACCTCGAACGAGAGC
The DNA here is from genome assembly GCA_035296645.1 of Thermoleophilaceae bacterium. GTDB lineage: Bacteria > Actinomycetota > Thermoleophilia > Solirubrobacterales > Thermoleophilaceae > JACCUC01. The sequence continues at coordinate 2,058 of DATHAN010000238.1, read as the reverse complement.
CCGGCGACGAGCGGGATCCCGATCACGCGCGAGGCGAGCAGGATCGGCCAGTCCGGTCGCCCGAGCGGCGCGAACACCACGATCGCCACGATCATCACGATGAGCAGGAAGCTCGTACCGCAGCGCGGGTGCAGGCGCGAGAAGCGCCCGGCGTTCTCCGGGGTGAGCGGGAGCCCAGCCTCGTAGCAGGCGATCGTCTTGTGCTCCGCCCCGTGGTACTGGAACACGCGCTGGAGGTCGCGCATGCGGGAGATCAGCCAGATGTAGGCGAGGAAGATCGAGATCCGGATCAGCTTCTCGATCACGACGAACACGAGCGAGTTGGGGAGCGCGTCGCCGAACAGGTTGGTGATCCCGGCGGGCAGCAGGAAGAACAGGCCGATCCCGAGCACGAGCGACAGGGCGATAGTGCCGACCCACGTCTTGCCGCCGATCTCCTTGCCTTCCTCTTCGAGCTGGGCGTTGGCCGAGATGGCGAGCGCGCGGTAGCCGATCTTGAGCGACTCGACGAGCGCCACGACGCCGCGGATCACGGGCAGGCGGAGCGCGCGGTGGCGGCGCGTCCACGACACGAGCGGCTCGGACTGGATCTCGATCTCGCCGAGCGCCGCCTCCTCGGGGCCGATCTCGCGGCCCTCCTCGCGCTGCTCGGGTGACGGGGTGCGCACGGCGACCGCCCACGTCGAGACGCCGCGCATCATCACGCCCTCGAGCACGGCCTGGCCGCCGATCGGCGCGTCGCCGGGCGGGCGGCGCGAGGTACGCGGGTTCGGTCGCGCTGGCGCGCGCGCGGGGGGGGCCGTTCCGCTGCTCGCAGTCGATCCGGTCGTCGCCCCGGAGTCCGTCGTCGAGGCGGAGGCGGTCTGCGCCGCCGGCCGCTCGGTCTCCGGCGCGCCGCCATTGGCCCCGTGCCGCTCCAGGTCGCTCATCGCGGTGATGCTATCGGCGCGCCGGGCGCCCGCTTGAGGACGGCCGCGACGGCGGTCAGGAAGGCCCCGCCCGGCGCGCCGCCTCAACCGCGGCGGCCGCGCCGCCGCGCCAGGGCTCGCCGTGCCCGGAGAGCACCGTCGAGGCGCCCGTCTCCGCGAGTGCGTCGAGCGTGCGCAGCGCGCGTACGCTGTCCGCGGTCGCCGCGCCGGCGACGATCTTCGGCGCGCGCTTGGCGGTATACGGGTCAAGCATGACGACGGCGTCGCCCGCGATCGTCGCATCGCGGTCGGGGAAATAGAGCGCGGTATGTCCGAGCGTGTGCCCCGGCGTGGGCACGACCGCCGGCGACCCCGGCACGGGGAGCGTCCCGCCGGTGTAGCGCGCCACCTCTCCCACCGGCGCCGGCCAGAACGCGCGGCTGCGGAGGAGCGCGGCGACGATCGGGAAGGCGCGGACCTGCGTGAGGAAGTACGGCGTGCGGGCGCGCTCGTGCGCGTACTGGAGCGGATGTCGGGTGAGCGGGACGTCGTCCTCGTGCACGTACACCGGGACCCCGAGCTCCGAGCGCGCGCGCTCGGCGAAGCCGAGGTGGTCGAAGTGCCCGTGCGTCAGGACGAGCGCCCGCACGTGGGCGGGGGTGCGCCCGACCGCCCCGAGCGCCGCGAGCATCGGCTTCCACGCGGTCGGCACGCCCGCGTCGACCACGGTGACCCCGCCCTCGTCCTCGACGAGATACAGGTTGGTGTAGGCCTCCTCGACCCGGTGGATCCCGGGAGCGACGTCGCGGTCGAGCATTTCGTCGACCGCCGGGTCTAGGGCTCCAAGACGACCTTGATCGCCCCGTCCTCCTTCTTCTGGAAGATCTCGTAGCCGTGCGACGCGTCGTCGAGCGGGAGCTTGTGCGTGGCGAGGTCCTCGACGCCGAGCGGGTCGGACTCGTCGGTCACGAGCGGCATCAGCTCGTCGATCCACCGCTTGACGTGGGCTTGGCCCATCTTGATCTGGACGCCCTTGTCGAAGAGCTGGAGCATGTTGATCGGGTCGGCAGTCCCGCCGTAGACGCCGCTCAGGGAGATCGTGCCGGCGCGGCGGACGGTCTCGAAGCACGCGTACAGCGCGGCGAGCCGG
>DATHAN010000237.1:0-3726 GCA_035296645.1 Thermoleophilaceae bacterium | reverse complement strand
TGCCTCAAGCAGAGGATCCCGGTGATCTGGGTCAACCGCACGGGCCAGCAGATCGAGTCGGGCCAGAGGAAGCCGACCGCCGAGGTCAAGAACCTGCGCGAGGCGGTCAAGCTGCTCGAGGCGGGGTAGCGCCGGCGCGCGGGCGGCCAGGCTCCGGGGGCGGCGATGCGCGTGGTCGCGCTACACCGCGACGCGCTCGCGGTCACGAGCCGGATGTGGCAGACGAACGCCGTGCTCCTGCGCGGCTCGCACGAGGAGGGCGAGGCCGAGGCGATGCTCGTCGACTCGCCGTACTTCCCCGACGAGCTCGACGCGCTGCCCGCGCTCGCGCAGCAGTCGGGCTTCGCCGTCGAGGCGCTGCTCGCCACGCACGCCGACTTCGACCACGTGCTCGGGCGGCTCGCCTTTCCCGAGCTCGCCCTCGGAGTGGCGGACACGACCGCCGAGCGGCTGCGGGACGAGCCGGGCGCCCTCCAGCGCGAGCTGCGCGACGCCGACGCCGAGCACTACGTCGTGCGCGAGCGCCCGCTCGGGCTCGGCGCCGTGCAGGAGCTGCCGGTCCCCGGACGGCTCGTGCTCGGGCGCGAGGAGCTCGAGCTGCACCCGGCCACCGGGCACACGGGCGACGGGATGGCGATCCTCGCCGCGCACGCCGGCGTGCTCGTGTGCGGCGACTACCTGTCCGACGTCGAGGTCCCGACGATCTCCCCCGGCGGGTCGCTCGACGCCTACCGCGCCACGCTCGCCCGCCTCGCCCCGCTCGTCGAGCGGGCCGAGGGGACGGTGCCGGGCCACGGCTCACCGCTCGACCGCGAGCGCGCGCTGCGCGTGCTCGACGAGGACGTCGACTACCTCGATGCGCTCGAGCGCGGGGAGGAGCAGCCGCCCCTGCCGCCGGGGCGCGACTCGCGGCGCCAGCGCGCGATCCACGCCGAGAACCTAGAGCGGCTCGCATCGGGAGGGCGCTGAGCGGATGCGGTCGCTCGTCGCGTAGCGCAGCGGGCGGGCGGGCGCGCCCTGACCGCCGTTCGCGGCGGGGCGGCCGCCGTTTGCCCTCCGCTCCGGCGGGTAGCGGCCGGAGATGCCGCGCGCCGCACCACGCCGCTCGGGGCGGTCGCCAAGGGCGTGGTCGCGGCGCGGCCGGGACCGGCGCGATGACCGCCTACCAGCTCGCCGTCGCCAAGGCGATGGGATCCGGCTCGAGCTACACGCCGGCCGAGGTCGGCAAGCGCGTGATCGAGGGCGTGCTCGGGCGCCAGGTGCCGGAGGAGCGAATGGAGACGCTCAACAACGTGGTCCACGCCCTGTACGGCACGTCGTGGGGACCGGTGTACGGGCTCGTGCAGTCGTCGCTGCGTCTGCGCCGGGCGCGGCACGGCGTGGCGTTCGCCGCGCTCGTGTGGGGAGCGAGCCTCGGCGAGCTCCCGGCGCTGGGCCTCGCGCCGCCGGTATGGGAGATGCCGCCGCAGACCGTCGCGCTCGACTTCTCGTATCACCTCGTGTACGGGCTGGCGGTCGCGGGCGCGTACGGCGTGCTCGGCGACTGAGCATTCGCGACGCGCGGCCCCGGGCGCCGCCCCCCGGCGAGCCGCTACCCCGCGCCCGCCGTCGTCACGAGCAGCGCCATGTTCCACGGGTCGCGCACGAGCACGCCGTCGTCGCGCTCCTCGGCCTCGAAGCGGCCGAAGCGCACGCGCTCGGCGACCGCCGCGACATCGTCCGCCGACGGCAGCTCGACCGTCCAATGGCGCAGCCCGACGACCCCCTCGGGCGCGGGCGGCACTCCGTGGCCGCGCCACACGTTGAACCCGAGGTGGTGGTGATAGCCGCCCGCCGCGACGAAGGCGGCGCTCGGGAGCCGCGCCATCAGCTCGAAGCCGATCGAGTCGCGGTAGAAGGCGAGCGCCTCCTCGACGTCGCCCATGTGGAGGTGCAGGTGCCCGACCGCGAGGCCCGGCTCAGCCCGCGGCTGCGGCTCCGCGCCGGCGACGAGCTCGAGCAGCCCGTCGAGGTCGAGCGGCGCCGGTCCGCGGTCGTAGCCGAGGTCTTCAGGCCACCGCTCGCGCGGGCGGTCGGCCGCCAGCTCGAGGCCGTTGCCGTCCAGGTCTGAGAGGTAGATCGCCTCGTGCGTGCCGTGGTCGGAGGCGCCGTCGATCGGGGTGCGGGTGGCCGCGATGCGCTGGAGCGTTCGAGCGAGCTCGAGGCGCGACGGGTACAGGAGCGCGACATGGAATAGCCCCGCGTGGCGACCCGGCTGCCGCGCGCCGGGCTCCTCGACGAGCACGACGACCTCGCGGCCGTCGCCCGAGCCGAGCGCCGCCGTCGCGTCCTCGCGGCGCTCGACGCGCAGGCCGATGACGTCGCCGTAGAAGGCGACGGACGGGTCGAGGTCTGTGACCGTCAGGTGGACCGCACCCAGTCGCAGCTCGGCGGGGAGCGTCGCCATTCCTTGGGCGATCGGCGCCGCGGTCGTCCGCTCGGTGCTCATGGGCGCGACGCTACTTGATGACCGCGATCTGGTCGCCGGTCGAGACCGAGCCGCCCTCGCTCACGCCGAGCTCCTCGATCGTTCCGGAGCGGTGAGCGGTGATCTCGTTCTCCATCTTCATGGCCTCGACCACGCAGATCAGGGCTCCCTCCTCGACCTCGGCGCCCTGGTCCACGGCGACGCGCAGGACCGTGCCCTGGATCGGCGAGACGAGGTGCTCGGCGGCGCCACCGCCGCCGCCCGCCCCGCCGCGCTCGCGCCGGCGCGGCGGCTTGCGCGCCTGGCCGGCGACCGCCGCCCCGGGGTTCGCCGGCGCCGCGCCGTTGGCCACGGGCGGCGGCCCGATCACCTTGACGTCGAAGCGCCGCCCCGACACCTCGACCGCGTACGAGCGCTCGAGCTTCTCCTCCTCGTCCTCGGCCGGCGCCGCCGGTGCCTCGGCGGGCGCGGCGGCGATGCCCTTGAGCCACTCGGGATCCTCGACGAGGTCGCGACACGTCTCGCCGCGGCGCCACTGGGGCGTGTCGAGGAGAGCGAGGTGAAACGGGATGAGGGTCGTCAGCCCGCCGACCTCGAACTCGGCGAGCGCCCGGCGGATGCGGTCGGTCGAGGCGTCGCGGTCGACGTCCCACACGATCAGCTTGGCCACCATCGGGTCGTAGAGCGGCGAGATTTCCGAGCCCGCCTCGACGCCCGAGTCGACGCGTGTGAACGGACCCGACGGCTCGCAGTAGGTGGAGATCGTCCCCGGCGCCGGCGCGAACTTCTTCGCCGCGTCCTCGGCGTTGATCCGGCACTCGATCGCATGCCCGCGCAGCTCGACCTCGTCCTGGGTGAAGGCGAGCGGCTCGCCGGCGGCGATCCTGACCTGCTCGCGGACGATGTCGATGCCCGTGGCCATCTCGGTCACGCAGTGCTCGACCTGCACGCGCGTGTTCATCTCCAGGAAGAAGTAGTCGTCGCCCTGGAGCAGGCCCTCGACGGTCCCGGCCGAGCGGTAGCCGACCGCGCGCGCCGCCTCGGTCCCGATCTCGCCGATCCGCTCGCGCAGCTCGGGCGAAACCGCGGGCGCCGGCGCCTCCTCGATCAGCTTCTGATGGCGGCGCTGGACCGAGCAGTCGCGCTCGTACAGGTGGACGACGCTGCCGTGGGCGTCGGCCAGCACCTGGACCTCGACGTGGCGCGGGTCGGGGAGGTAGCGCTCGAGGTAGACCGTCGGGTCGGAGAAGAACTTCTCG
>DATHAN010000236.1:0-3990 GCA_035296645.1 Thermoleophilaceae bacterium | reverse complement strand
GAGGAGAGGTTTCGACCGCATGGATGTCCTCGTCCTGATCGACAAGCTCGACGACGCGATCCACAACGGGAAGCCCGTGCCGCTGACCGACCAGGTGCGCGTCGAGCGCGAGGAGATCTACGACATCCTCGACCAGATGCGTGCGACCGTGCCCGAGGAGATTAAGCAGGCGCGCTGGATCGTCAAGGAGCGCCAGGAGATGCTCGCCGAGGCCAAGCGCGAGGCCGAGCGCATCATCCGCGAGGCGCGCGACCAGCAGGAGCTGCTGATCAACCAGCAGGAGGTCGTGCGGCTCGCCGAGCGCCAGGCCGAGGACATCGTCGAGGAAGCGCGTTCGCGCGAGCGCGAGATCCGCCTCGGCGCCGAGGACTACGCCGACGACATCCTCAACACGCTCGAGGTCAACCTCCAGAAGTTCACCCAGGCCGTGCAGCGCGGGCGCGAGCGGCTCGCGGGGCGCGAGGAGGCCGAGGTCGGGTAGAGCGCCCTAGTGCATGGGGCCGTGACCCGGCCCCGTCGCGCCATCGCCACGGCCGCCGCCCGAGCCTGTCCCGCCGCCGGGCACCGGCGCCCCGTACCACTCGTCCCGCCAGCCGTTCATCTGGTCGATCTCCCGCCGCTGGGAGGTCTCGATCTGCTCGCCGAGCGCCCGCACGCGCGGGTCGCGCCCGTCGCGGATGGCGATCTGCGCCATGTTCACCGCCATCTGATGGTGGGGGACCATCTCGTCGATGAAGGCGCGATCGAAGGGGTCGGCGCGGCGCAGCGCGCCGATGTCCTCGTGGCCCATCATCTCCATCCCCGGCGGCATCGGCCCGGTGGCGGGACCGAGGTCCCGCTCGAGCTCGCGGATCTCGGCGGTCTGCGTGTGGACGATGCCGTCGGCGAGGTCCCTGAGCTCGCGGTGCTCGGCTCGCTCGAGCGCGAGCCGGCCCATGTCGACTGCGCTCTCGTGGTGCGGGATCATGTGGGCGACGAAGTGAGCGTCGACGCGCTCGGCGCTCGGCCCTCCGGCGCGCGGCTCGGGAGGCGGCGCGCCCTGCTGGCCGGAGCCGCAGCCGGCCACGGCCACCAGTCCGAGGGCCGCGAGCAGGGCGGTCGACGTCCGCAGCTTGACTCGCACGCCCGGGAGGGTAGAGCGCGGCTGGAGTCCTCCGCGGCTACCCTCGGGCTGTGGCACAGGTGACGGACCGTCTCGATCTCGGGCGGCTCGCCCTGACGGCGGGCGAGGGCCGCCGCCTCGACCTCGACGGGCGCGTCGATCCGCTGATGCTCGGCGGTCAACGCTATGCGGCGGCCGGCTCCGTCGAGGTGCGGCTCGACGTCTCGCGCACCACCTCTGGCTACTCGCTGCGGCTGCGGGCCGCGATCCCGCTCGAGGGCCCGTGCATGCGCTGCCTCGAGCACGCCGACCGGGAGGTGGCCATCGATGCGCGCGAGGTCGACCAGCCGGGCGGCGGCGAGGATCTCAGCTCGCCGTACGTCGACGGCGACGAGCTCGACGTATCCGCGTGGGCGCGCGACGCGCTCGCGCTCGCGCTCCCGACCAAGATCGTGTGTCGCGAGGAGTGCCTCGGGCTGTGCGCGGTGTGCGGCGAGAACCTCAACCTCGCCGCTCCGGGGCACGCGCACGAGCCCGCTCCCGACCCGCGCTGGGCCGCCCTGCGCGAGCTCCGGATCGAGTAGCGGGCGGGCCCCCCGCCGCTAGACTGCCGCGCCCATGGCGGTCCCCAAGCAGAAGCAGTCGCACGCGCGCACGCACAAGCGGCGCTCGCAGCACCGGATCACCCCGCCGGGCGTGCGCGCCTGCCCGCAGTGCGGCGAGCCCCGGCTCCCGCACCGCGTGTGTGGGGTGTGCGGGACCTACGCCGGTCGCGAGGTGATCGCGCCCGCGCCGCCCGAGGCGGCCGAGTAGCCCGGCGCGGCCGGCGCGAGCCGCTTCGCGTGATCGCCGTCGACGCCAACGGCGCCGACCGCGGCGTCGCCGCCGTCGTGGAGGGCGCCCGCCGCGCGGGCGCCGGGGTCGCGCTATTCGGCCCCGCCGGCGCGCTCGGCGACGCGCCCGGCGAGATCGTCGACGCGCCGGTCGCGATCGCCGGCGACGAGGAGCCGGCGCGCGCGGTGCGCGCGAAGCCCGAGAGCTCGATCGTGCAGGCGGCGCGCGCGGTCGGCGACGGGAGCGCCGAGGCGCTCGTCTCCGCCGGAGCGACCGGCGCCGCGCTCGCGGCCTCGCTCTTCCACGTCCGTCGCCTCCGCGGGGTGGCCCGTCCGGCGATCGCCGCGCTGCTCCCCGTGCCCGGAAGGCCGACGCTGCTGCTCGACGCGGGCGCGAACGTCGAGGTCCGCGCCGAGCACCTCGTCCAGTTCGCGCTCATGGGCGCGGCCTTCATGCGCGCGGTGCACGGTGTCGAGTGCCCGCGCGTGGGCCTTCTGTCCGTGGGTGAGGAGGAGACCAAGGGAACGCCCGACGTGGTCGAGGCCCACGCGCGGCTCGCCGCGCCCCCGCCGGCCGAGGGTCACGAGTTCGCCGGCAACGTCGAGGGCCACGAGCTGCCGGCCGGGGCGGTCGACGTGGTGGTGACCGATGGGTTCACCGGCAACGTCGCGCTCAAGGTCATGGAGGGGACCGCGAAGACGGTCGGGGGTGCGGTGCGGACAGCGATCCGCTCCTCGCCGGTCGCCGCCTTCGGGGGTCTGCTGGCACGCGGGCGCCTCGGGGCTCTGCGGCGCGAGCTCGACCCGAACGCGATCGGCGGCGCGGTCCTGCTCGGACTGCGCCGTCCCGTGGTGATCGCCCACGGCGGCTCGAGCGCCGACGGCGTCGCCAACGCCATCCGCCTCGCGCGGCGCGCGGTCGACGAGCGCATGGTCGAGCGCACCGCCGACGCGCTCGCGTCCGCCGACGCGCTCCGGTCCGAGGCCGGTGCTAGCGTCGAATCATGACCCGGGACGAGGTTCTCGAGCTCGTGCGGTCGCACCTCGCCTCGGAGCTCGAGGTCGACCCCGAGCGCGTCGAGGAGGACACGCGCTTCAAGGAGGACCTCGACGCCGACTCGCTCGACCTCGTGACGCTCGTCATGGAGCTCGAGGACAGCTACGGCGTGCGCATCCCCGACGAGGAGGCGGCGCGCATCGTCACCGTCGGCCAGGCGGTCGACTACATCCTCGCCCACGCGCCCCAGGGCGCCCGCTGACGCCGAGCCCGCCGCCCTGAACACGCTCAGGGGACTCATCGACGAGCTGCCGGACGACCTGGCCACCCAGGCGGTCACGCACGCCTCGTGGGTCGAGCGCCGCAGCGACTCGTGGGATCGGCTCGCCTTCCTCGGCGACGCGGTGCTCGGGCTCGCCCTGTCGGCCGAGATCTACCCCCGCTTTCCCCGCTTCGGGGCTGGACGGCTCACCAAGCTGCGCGCCCAGGCGGTGAGCCGCACGGCGTGCGCCGAGGTCGCGCGCGATCTCGGCCTACCCAAGCGAGTGCGCACCGCAGCCCCGAGCGAGGGCGAGGGCGAGGCGCTCGTGCGCAGCGAGCGCATCCTCGCCTCCGTGTGCGAGGCGGCGATCGGCGCAGCGCACCTCGCGTTCGGCTACGAGCGCGTGGCGCCGGCGGTGGTCGAGGCCTTCGCCGGCCGGATCGAGGAGGCGCTCGCCAACCCGGTCGACTTCAAGTCGGTGCTCCAGGAGCGGCTCGCCCGCCGCGGCGAGGTCGTCACCTACCGGATCGAGTCGGAGGAGGGTCCGCCGCACGATCGAACCTTCGTCGCAGTGGCCGAGGTCGACGCACACAGGCTCGGGACGGGCACGGGCCGGACGAAGAAGGCGGCCGAGCAGGAGGCGGCGCTCCAGGCCCTCGGCGGCCCGGAGGAGGCGCTCGCCGCGCACCCGCTGGCCGAGGCCGCCGCCGAGTCGGCTCTCGAGGCCGCGCCCTAGGCCATGCACCTGAGCTCGCTCATTCTCAAGGGCTTCAAGTCCTTTCCCGACCGAACGCGG
>DATHAN010000235.1:0-2990 GCA_035296645.1 Thermoleophilaceae bacterium | reverse complement strand
CGCCTCGACCGGCTCGTCGCTCGTGCGGCGCGACAGGATCTCGAGCGCGTCGTAGACGATCTGCTCGGCGAGCGACTTCTTGCCGTCGGCCATGACCTTGTTGATCACCTGCTGCACGAGCCGCGAGCCCTGCACGGGGTCGGGATCGATCGGGCGGACGCCCGGCGAGGCGCGGCGCGGCATCGCTAGCGAGCCTTGACGCCGTACTGCGAGCGCGCCTTCTTGCGATCGGACACGCCGGCGGCGTCGAGCGTCCCGCGCACGACCTTGTAGCGGACGCCCGGCAGGTCCTTGACGCGCCCGCCGCGCACGAGCACGACGGAGTGCTCCTGGAGGTTGTGTCCCTCGCCCGGGATGTAGGCGGTGACCTCCATCCCGTGGGTCAGCCGCACGCGCGCGACCTTGCGCAGGGCGGAGTTCGGCTTCTTGGGCGTGGTCGTGTACACGCGAGTGCACACGCCCCGGCGCTGCGGCGCGGCGATGCGCCGCTTGCGCCCCTGGCCCGACTTGAGGCCGGGCGTCGCGACCTTCCTCTTGGGGCGAGATCGGCCCTTGCGGACGAGTTGGTTGATGCTCGGCATCCGGCGGCGCATGCTAGCAATGGGCAGGTGAGCGACCGGCGCCTCGAGCACCACCGCGCCGGCTCGGGCGAGCCGCTCCTGCTGCTGCACGGCGTGGGCCATACATGGCGCGCGTGGCGCGGGATGCTCCCGGAGCTCGAGGGCGGTTTCGACGTCGTGGCGCCCGACCTCCCCGGCTTCGGCGGCTCCGCCCCGCTGCCCGCCGGCACCGCGCCGACCCTGGGCGCCCTCGCCGACGCCGTGGAGCGAGAGCTCGACGCGCTCGGCTGGGAGGCGCCGTACGTGGCGGGCAACTCGCTCGGAGGGCAGATCGCCCTCGAGCTCGCGCGCCGCGGGCGGGCGCGGACGGTCGTCGCCGTCTCGCCCGCGGGGATGTGGACGCCCCGGGAGAGCCTGTGGGGGCGCAGCGTCCTGCGCCTCATGCGAACGCTGTCGTTCGCTCCGCGACCCGACCTCGCCCTCCGCCTCGCGCCCGTCCGGCTCGTGGTGGCGGGTGGAGTGCTCGGGCGGCCGTGGCGGGCGGACCCCGGCGAGCTGGCCGAGGCCACGCTCTTCGTGCGCAAGTCGAGCGCCTTCGGCGCCACGAGCCGCGAGGTGCACCGTCGCCACCCCGAGGGCCTCGGGGAGATCCGCGCCCCCGTGCTGGTCGTGTGGGGGACGCGCGACCGCCTGACCCTGCCGCGGCAGGCGACGCGGTGGGTCGACGCCATCCCGGGGGCCGAGCTCCGCTGGCTGCCCGGCCTCGGCCACCTGCCGATGCTCGAGGACCCGGAGCTCGTCGCGCACACGATCCGCGACTTCATCGCCGGGGCCGGCCGCACCCCCGCGCCCGGCTCGACCGCCTCCGGCGCCCTACGCCCCACCGCGTCCACGACGCCGTCTCCGTAGGCGGGCGTCGTGCGCCGACCCCGTTCGTCCGCGCGCGCCCCTACGGGCCCTTCGGTGGCCGAGCGCCCGATTCTGTTCGTCGACGTCGACGGCGTGATCAGCCTCTTCGGCTTCTCCGACGAGCGGCCGTTGCCGGGCAGCTTCCACCAGGTCGACGGCATCGTCCATTGCCTCGGGCACCACGCGGGCGCGCGGCTGGGGCGCTTGGCGGAGCGCTACGAGCTCGTGTGGGCGACGGGCTGGGAGGAGAAGGCGAACGAGTACCTCCCGCGCCTGCTCGGCCTGACGGCTCGCACGCTGCCCACGCTCACCTTCGACGGGCGGGCGGTGTGGGGCACCGCTCACTGGAAGCTGGCGGCGATCGACGAGTACGCGGGAGACCGCCCCGCGGCGTGGATCGACGACAGCCTCGATGCGCGTTGCGAGCGGTGGGTGCGTGAGCGGCGGGCGCCCACGCTGCTCGTTCGCACCGAGCCCGCGACCGGGATCGAGGACGAGCACGTCGAGCGGCTGCTCGCGTGGGCGGTCCACGTCGGTGGAGCGGGCGGCGGCTGACCTTCGACCGAGGCGCCGCGTTGGGGGGCGCTCTCAGCGCGCTCTCAGCTCACCCCCCATCATTCGGGTCGTGCGCGTGCTGATCGTTGAGGACGATGCCCGCATGGCGGAGGCGATCCGCCGGGGGCTCACCTCGGAGGGAGTCGTGTGCGACGTCGCGCCGCGAGCGAGCGAGGCGCTATGGAAGGCCCGCGCCGTCGACTTCGACGCGGTGGTCCTCGACGTGATGCTTCCGGACCTCGACGGGTTCGAGACGTGCCGGCGCCTGCGCGACGACGGGGTCTGGGTGCCGATCATCATGCTGACCGCCCGCACCGGAGTCGAGGACCGCGTGCGCGGCCTCGACAAGGGCGCCGACGACTACCTGACGAAGCCCTTCGCCCTTGCGGAGCTGCTCGCTCGCCTGCGCGCGCTGACCCGGCGGAAGCCGCTCGAGCGGCCCACGGTCATCGAGGTCGGCGACCTGCGTCTCGACCCCGCGACGCGCGAGGTCCGCCGCGGCGAGCACCCGATCGAGCTGTCGGCGCGCGAGCTCGAGCTGCTCGAGGTGTTCATGCGGCGCCCGGGCCGCGTCCTGAGCCAGAGCCAGCTCCTCGACACCGCCTGGGACCTCGGCTACGAGCACCGGTCGAACGTGGTGGAGGTCTACGTCCGCTACCTGCGCGAGAAGATCGACCGGCCGTTCGGCGTGACCTCGCTCGAGACGGTCCGGGGGATCGGGTACCGCCTGCGCAAGGACGGTGGCACGTGACCCGGCTGCCGATACGCGCCCGGCTGACCGCCGCGTTTGCGCTCGCGATGGCGGTCGTGCTCGCGGGAACCGGCGTGTTCGTCTTCCTGTCGGTGCGCGCGAACCTCGACGAGTCGGTCGACGCGAGCCTCGGGGCGCGCGCCGAGGCGGTCTCCGCTCGCCTGCGCTCGCCCGCGGCAGGGGGTGGGACGAGGCTCGGCGACGTGGCCGGCGAG
>DATHAN010000234.1:0-3519 GCA_035296645.1 Thermoleophilaceae bacterium | reverse complement strand
GAGCGCGAGGGCTACGTCGACCGGGCCGGCCACTACCTCCAGAAGGAGCTCGAGGACGTGGGCATCGACGCCGACATCTCGGGCCGCGCCAAGCACTTCTACTCGATCTACGTGAAGATGACCCGCAAGGGGCGCGAGTTCAACGAGATCTACGACCTCACCGCGATGAGGGTGATCGTGGGCTCGGTCAAGGACTGCTACGGCGCGATCGGCGTCATCCACTCGCTGTGGAAGCCGCTGCCCGGTCGCTTCAAGGACTGGGTGGCGATGCCCAAGTTCAACGGCTACCAGGCCCTCCACACGACGGTGATCGGGCCCGAGGGCCGGCCGCTCGAGATCCAAATCCGCACGCTCGACATGCACGCGACCGCCGAGTACGGGGTGGCCGCGCACTGGATGTACAAGGACACGGGGCCCGACGGCCGCGCCCCCGGCGAGCGCGTCGAGTGGCTGCGGCGCCTCGTCGACTGGCAGGACGAGCTCTCCGATCCCCAGGAGTTCGCCGAGACGCTCAAGGCCGACCTGTTCGAGGACGAGGTGTTCGTGTTCACCCCCAAGGGCGAGGTCAAGTCGCTCGCCGCCGGGGCGACGCCGCTCGACTTCGCCTATGCCGTCCACACCGACGTCGGGCACCGCTGCGTAGGCGCCAAGGTCAACGGCAAGATAGTCCCGCTCCACTACGAGCTCCAGTCGGGCGACATCGTCGAGGTGCTCACCTCGAAGGGCGAGCGGGGGCCCTCGCGCGACTGGCTGTCGCTCGCCAAGACGACACGCGCGCAGTCGAAGATCCGCGCTTGGTTCAAGCGCGAGCGGCGCGAGGACTCCGAGCGCTCCGGCCGCGAGTCGCTCCAGGAGCACCTGCGCCGCGCCGGCCTGCCCTCCCAGAAGATGGCGGGCTCGCCGCTGCTCGCCGACGTCATCCGCGAGATGGGCTTCCGCAAGGGCGAGGACTTCTACATCGCGCTCGGCCAGTCGAAGATCTCGGCCAACGTCGTCGTCAACAAGCTGCTCCAGCGGCTCAAGCAGGGCGAGGCGGCCGACGAGGAGCCGCGCGGGGCGAGCGACCTCGTCCAGCCCGCGCGCCGCGGCTCCGCCAAGCCCACGAGCTCGTCGAGCGGCCTCGGGATCAAGGTCGACGGGATCGACGACGTCATGGTGCGGCTCGCCAAATGCTGCCGGCCCGTGCCCGGCGACCCGATCGTCGGCTACATCTCGCTCGGGAAGGGGATCACGATCCACCACGAGGACTGCGCCAACGCGCGTGCCCTCGCCCGTACGCCCGAGCGGTTCGCCAAGGTCGAGTGGGAGGGGGAGGGGGCGACCTCGTTCCGCGCCGAGGTGCAGGTCAACGGCTACGACCGCCACCGCATGCTCGAGGACCTCTCGCGGACGTTCTCCGAGGCCGGCGTGAACATCGTCGAGGCGCGCTGCGTGACCGAGCACCCGATGGTCAAGAACCGCTTCGTCGTCGAGGTGGGGGACACGCAGACGCTCAAGACGTGCGTCCAGCGGCTGCGGAACGTGGACTCGGTGTTCGACGCCTACCGGGTCACGCCGACCGGGTGAGCGCCCTCAGGCCACGACCGCCAGCCCGCCCGGCCTGACCGCGAACGCCACCTCGTCGCGCTCGCCGAGGTAGTCGCCGTCGACCTCGAGCGGGAACGGCGCGTCGCCCGCGGCGCTCACGCGCGCCTCACTCACGCCGGCGAACCCGTCGACCTGTCGCGCGCGCTGGACGGTCCTCGCGCGGGCCGAGAAGATGCGCGGGACCAGCGTGGGCAGCTCGAGCGCGGTGGCGCGCTTGAGCACGGCGAGCGAGATCGAGCCCTGCTCCAGTCCGGCGCCCTCGCAGATCCGGATCGGCCGCCCGCCGAAGAAGGTGAAGGGGTCGCCGTTCTGGACGATCACGGTCACCCCCTCGACCGAGCGGCCGTCCGCCTCCACCCGCACGCGCGGCGGGTTCACGAGGTAGTGGCGCATGAAGGTGGTGACGGCCGAGTAGGTGAAGTACCACTCGCGCATACTCGCCTTGAGGTGCGGGCGGCTGTCGACGCGCTCGACGACGCTCGCGTCCAGCCCGATCCCCGCCGCGAACACGAAGTGGCGGTCGTCGACGCGCCCGAGGTCGACGCGCCGCGGTCGGAAGTCGTCGGCGATCGCCAGCAGGTGCTCGGTCGCGTCGACCACGTCGCCCGGGATCCCGAGCGTACGGCAGAACACGTTCGTCGACCCCCCGGGTAGGCAGGTGAGCGGCGTGTCGCTGCCGGCGAGGCCATTGGCCGCCTCGTTGACCGTCCCGTCGCCGCCGAAGGCGACGACGACGTCGTAGCCGGCCTCGGCCGCCTCGCGGCACAGCTCCGTCGCGTGCAGGCGCGCCTCGGTCTCGACCGCCTCGACCGAGTAGCGCGCGCCGAGCGCGTACACGACGAGGTTCTTGAGCCGCTCGGAGACCGTCGTCGCGTACGGGTTGACGATCACGAGCATGCGCCGCTTGACCGTCCGCTCGGGGAGGACCCGCTCGGCGAGCTCCTCGGCGCGCTCGAGCGCGGTCTCGGCGGTCGTCATCGCAGGGGTTACCCCCCGCGGGCGAGGGCGTTACGGCTGAGCGCTCACGCGCCTGCGCGGCGAGCCCGCCCCCGGGCCGGCGAAGGGCCGGGCGGTATGGTTGCGAGATCGCCGAGCGCCCCGCGACATTGCGGTACGAGGTCACCGGGCGCGTGGCCCGCATCACCCTCGCCCGCCCCGAGCGCGGCAACGCGATCACCCTCGACACCGGGCGAGAGCTCGCCGAGTGCGTGGAACGCGCGAACCTCGACCCCGCGGTCCACGTGATCGCCCTGGCCGGGAGCGGAAAGGGGTTCTGCGGCGGGTACGACCTCGTGGAGTTCGCGGAGGGTGGCGAGGGCGCGGACGGCGAAGCCGCCGGCCCGCCGGGGTCGCCGCTCGACCCGGCCGTCCAGCGCGCGAACCACGACCCCGGCCGCGTGTGGGACCCGATCGTCGACTACCAGATGATGAGCCGCAACGTGCGCGGGTTCATGAGCCTGTTCCGCAGCGACAAGCCGGTCGTCTGCAAGGTGCACGGCTTCTGCGTCGCCGGGGGGAGCGACCTCGCGCTGTGCGCCGACCTGCTCGTGATCGAGGACGCTGCCCGCATCGGCTACCCGCCGGCGCGCGTGTGGGGAGTCCCGACTACGGCGCTGTGGGTCTCGCGCGTGGGCGCCCAGCGGGCCAAGCGGCTCCTGTTCACGGGCGACCTCGTCTCGGGAGCTCAGGCCGCGGAGTGGGGCCTCGCGCTCGAGGCGCACCCCGCCGCGCGACTCGACGAGGCCTTCGAGGCGCTCCTCGAGCGCATCGCGCTCCTGCCGGTCAACCAGCTCGTGATGATGAAGCTCGTGGTCAACCAGGCGGTCGAGAGCCAGGCGCTCGCGGCGACGCAGACCCTGAGCACGCTGCTCGACGGGGTCGCGCGCCACACGCCCGAGGGCTATGCGTTCCAGGAGCACGCGGCGGCGGAGG
>DATHAN010000233.1:0-6687 GCA_035296645.1 Thermoleophilaceae bacterium | reverse complement strand
GTTCATGGCGAGGATGTCGTACGGGTTGACGTGGTCGACCGACAGCGGGATCGACACGAGCTGCGTCTCGCGCCGCCAGCCCTTGGGGAAGAGCGGGCGCAGCGGGCGGTCGATCATGCGCGCGGTGAGCGTGCCCTTCTCGCCGGCGCGGCCCTCGCGGCGGAAGAAGGAGCCGGGAATCTTGCCCGCGGCGTACATCCGCTCCTCGACGTCGACGGTCAGCGGGAGGAAGTCGACGTCGCGCAGGTTGCCGGCGGTCGCTGTCCCGAGCACGAGCGTGTCGCCGGCGCGGAGCGTCACCGATCCGCTCGCCTGCTTGGCGAGCCGGCCGGTCTCGAAAGTGATCTCCATGCCGCCGATTTCGACCGAGACGCGTTGCCCCTGGGGGCTTCCTTCAGTTGTCATGCGTTCCTTTCGTCGCCGCCTCCGGTTGGCGGCCTGTCTTCGCAAGCTTCGCTGGATGCGATCCGGCGCGATGCTAGCAATGGGCTTCCGGAGCGCGAGCGAGCCGCCCGAGCAACTCGCGCGTGGGGACGCCGGCGTGTCGCTCGCCGGCGACGAACAGCGTCGGCGTGGTCACGACGGCCGCCCGGACCCCCGAGCGGAAGTCGCGCACCACGCGCTCGACGACCGCCTCCGAGCGGCGGTCGCGCTCGAAGCGCTCGAGGTCGAGATCGAGCTCACGCGCCCGCTGCCACAGGTGCGGGTCGTCGATCCGCCCCTGGTCGGCGTACAGCGAGTCGTGCATCTCCCAGAACCGCCCCTGGAGCGCCGCCGCCTCGACGGCGTGGGCGAGCGCGGGCGCGCGCGGGTGCTTCGAGGGCACGGGGAAGTGGCGGAAGACGCGGCGCAGCGGGAGCTCCGCGAGCAGGGCGTCGGCCTGCGCGCAGTACGGGCACTCGAAGTCGGCGTACTCGATCACGAGGGGTGCCGCGGCCGGACCGCGCACGTGGTCGTCGGGCGCCGGCGCGGGCGGCGGCGCGCTGCCGAGGTCGCGAGTCGCCGCGCGGGTCACGGCGATGTCTCGAGGATCGGTCGCGTGTCCACGCCGGGCGATCGGTCTCTCGCCCTCGGTAATGACGTCCCTTCTCGTCCGGCCTCCGGCGCGGCGGGAGGCCGACAGGATCGCCGCCTGGCGCCGATACGCGTCGTCAGCCTCAGACGACCGCGAGCTCTTCGAGCGCGTCGAAGATGAGGTTCGCCCCCGGGATCTCAAGCGGGCTCGGCGAGACGTAGGCGAAGCGCACGATCCCCTCGGGGTCGATCACCACGAGCGCCCGTCGTGCCACCCCCCGCTCCTCGTTGTACACGCCGAACCCGCGCGCCACCTCTCCCTTGGGATGGAAGTCGGCGAGCAACGGGATCGAGATGCCGAGCTCGCGCCGGAACGCCTTGTGGGCGAAGCCCGAGTCGACCGAGACCCCGAACATGCGCGCGCCGCGCGCCTCGAGCTCGGGCACGACCTCCTGGTAGACGTTGAGCTGGTCGGAGCACACCGGCGAGAAGTCGAGCGGGTAGAACGCGAGCACCACGGTCTCGCCGCGCAGCGAGCGGAGCGTGACCTCGTTTCCGTCCTGGTCGGGCAGCGCGACGTCGGGCGCGGGCGTGCCCGGCGCGATCATCGACGCAGGCCGAGCTCGCCGATCAGCGCGCGATAGCGGTCGAGGTCCGACCGGCGCATGTAGTCGAGCAGGCGCCGGCGCTGGCCCACGAGCATGAGCAGCCCCCGGCGAGAGTGGTGGTCCTTCTTGTGCTCGCGGAGGTGCTCGGTGAGCTCGTTGATGCGCTCGGTGAGGAGCGCCACCTGAACCTCGGTCGACCCGGTGTCGCGCTCGTCCCGGCCGAAGCGCTCGACGATCTCGCGCTTTCTCTCGACGGTCAGGCTCACGGCGGCGAAACGCTAGCAGCGGCGCATACGGCCCGGGCGTGCTCGACGTCGGCCCACATCTGGTCGACGAGCGCCTCGGTCGAGGCGAAGCGACGCTCCCCGCGCAAGCGCTCGAGGAAGGCGATTCGGACCGTCTCCCCGTACAGGTTGCCCTCGAAGTCGATCACGTGCGCCTCGATCACGACGCCGCGCCCCGTGTCGAACGTCGGTCGCACGCCGACGCTGACCGCCGCCGGGCGCCCGTCGAGCGCCGCGGCGTACACGCCGTGCCCGGGAATCACCAGGCGATCGTCGGGGACGAGGTTGGCGGTCGGCATGCCGAGCCGGCTCCCGCGGCGGTCGCCTTCGACCACCTCTCCCTCGAGCATGAACGGCGAGCCGAGCAGCCGCGCGGCCACGTCGACCTCGCCGGCGGCGACGAGCGCCCGGATGTGGCTAGAGGACACGGTCTCCCCCTCCGCCTCGACGAGCGACACGACGCGGGTCTCGAACTCCGACCGGGAGCGCAGGTAGTCGACGTCACCCTGCGCGCGCCGGCCGAAACGGAAGTTCTCGCCGACCGAGACGTGGGTCGCGCCGAGCCGCTCGATCAGGACCGACTCGACGAACTCCTCGTGCGTGCGGCTCGCGAACTCCCCGTCGAACGGGATGACCACGAGCTCCTCGACGCCGAGGGACGCGATCAGGTCGCGCTTGATCGGGAACGAGTCGAGCAGCTTCGGGGTCGCCTCGGGGTGGACGACCTCGAGCGGGTGAGGATCGAAGGTGACCACGGTGTCCGAGCCGCGGATGACCTCGCGGTGCCCCAGGTGGACGCCGTCGAAGGTCCCGACGGCGACCCGGCGCGGGCACGGCTCGGCCTCGGGGAGCGGCGTGACCTTCACGCGGCGAAGACCACCACCGGCTTGAGCTGCTCGCCGCGCGGCTCGGCGATCGCGATCAGGGCGTCCGCGTGGGTGAGCCGCAGCGCCTGAGCCTCGCCGCCCTTCTGCCCCGCGCTCGCGGCGACGGCGACCCCGTGCGCCGCGCGCTCCGCCTCGGCGGCGGCTAGCTCGCATGCGGGCAAGAAGGCGAGCGCCTCGCCAAGCGGGACGATGCGCTCGGGATCGGCGTCCGCGAGCTCGAACGGGCCCACGCCCGTGCGCTCGAGCTCCTCGCAGTAGGCGTCTCCGAGGTCGGCGACGAGCTGGCGCACGTAGGTGCCGGCCGAGGACTCGATCTCGAGCTCGGCACGCTCCTCGTCGCGGCCGAGGAGCGACCACCGGTAGACGGTGACCGGGCGCGGCGCGGCCTCGACCGCCTCGCCGCGGCGGGCGCGCGCGTACGCGCGCTCTCCCGCCACGCGCACCGCGGAGTACGCGGGCGGGCGCTGGAGGAGCTCCCCGGTCGGGAGCTCGATCGCCTCGGGGACGCGACCGGTGTGCTCGAGCCGGCCGTCGCGGTCGCCGGTGTCCGAGCGCCACCCGAGCCGGGCCACGACGCGGTAGCGCTTGGGGAGCGCCATGAGGTAGCGCTGGGCACGTGTCGCCCGCCCGACGAGCACGAGCAATAGCCCCGTGGCGAACGGGTCGAGCGTGCCCGCGTGCCCGACCTTGACGGGCTCACCCCCGCGCGCCTCTCGCAGCCGCCCGCGCACGCGCGCGACCACGTCGTGCGAGGTAACCCCGGGGGGCTTCGGGTAGAGGATCACGCCCGCGGGATCCATCGCGGCGGTCGTGCGACCTCGAGGCTAGAGCTGCTCGCCGACCTCGCGGCGCAGGCGCTCGATCAGCTCCGGGACCGGAAGGTCGGTGGTGAAGCCGGCGGCCTGCGTGTGCCCGCCGCCGCCGAACCCGCGAGCGACGCGCGACACGTCGACGCGCCCGTCGACCGCCCGTAGGCTGACCTTGCGCAGGCCGGCGCGCTCGTCGCCGAGCAGCTCGCGCACGAGGATGGCAACCGCCGCGCCCTCGACCGAGCGGAGGTGGTCGACCACGCCCTCGGAGTCGTGCTCGTCCGACCCCGTCTCGAGGTAATCGTCGCGCGTGAGGGTGGTGACGGTCAGCGCTCCGCCGTCGAGGCGCTTCACGCGCGCGAGCGCGCGCGCGAGCAGCTCGAGGCGGCGGAACGGCAGGCTCTCGAACACCTGGCGGTTGACCTCGTGCGGCGACGCGCCGGCTTCGATCAGCTCCGCCGCCATGCGGTGCGCGTCGGCGCTCGTGTTGCGGTGCGCGAAGCGCCCGGTGTCGGTGACGAGGCCCACGTACAGCGCCTCGGCGATCGGCGGCGTCAGCTCGGCCCCGAGCTCGCCCGCGAGCCGCCACACGAGCTCGGCGGTCGACGAGGCGCGCGGATCGACCAGGTTGACCTCCCCGAAGCGGGTGTTGTCGTGGTGGTGGTCGATGTTGACGATGCGCTTGCCGTCGCCGCGCAGGCAGTCGACCGGCATGCGGTCGATGTTGCCGCAGTCGAGGAAGACCACGAGCCGCTCGTCGAGGTCCGGCGGCGGCGCGTTCAGGACGCCGCCCAGCGGGAGGTGGCGGTACTCGTGCGGGAGCGGGAACTCCTCCGCGGTGAGGAACATGACCGCGTCCTTCTCGAGCTGCTCGAGCACGAGGTGCATGCCGAGCAGCGACCCGAGCGCGTCGCCGTCGGGGTTCTCGTGGGTCGTGAGCACGAGCTTGTCGGCGGCCCGCAGCTCGTCGACGACCTGCTCGAGCTCGGTGGTGACGCTCACCGGGCCTCCTCGTCCGCGGGTGGCGCCGCCTCGTCGATCAGGCGCGTCATGCGCACGCCGCGCTCGACCGACGGGTCGTACTCGAACCGGAGCGTCGGGGTGCGCTTGAGGTGGAGCTCCTCGCCGAGCTTGGCCTGGAGGTACCCGCGCGAGGAGGTGAGCCCCGCGAGCGCGCGCTCGCGCTCGGCCTCGTCTCCGAGCACGCTCACGTACACGCGAGCGTGGCGCAGGTCCGGGCTGGTGTCGACGGAGGTCACGGTCACGAAACCGATGCGCGGGTCCTTGAGGTTGCCGGCGATGTGCGCCGAGACGACTTCGCGGACGGCCTCGTTGACCCTCCGCATGCGCGCGCCGGGCATGTTAGTGATCGCCCCCCGCCGCTCGCGGGCGCGCCGGCGCCGAGCGCATCCAGGCAGCGGGCGCGGCCCTCATCCGAGCACCTCCTCGCTCGAGCGCACCGTCCGCTCGCAGCGCGTTCCGTCTCCGAAGCGCGCGACCACATGGCGCTCGAGCGTGTCGGCGGCGGCCTCGACGTCACGGGCCTCACGCGCCACGAGCGCCGCGGTGAGCGTGGCCCGCTGCCAGAGCTCGTGGTGCTCGGTCTCGGCCACCGACGCCCCGAAGCGGCGCCGCAATTGGTCCTTGACCGACACGAGCTGCTTGCGCTTGGCCTTGAGGCTCCCGCCCTCAGGAAAGTGAAGCTCGATCTCGATCAGGCACAGGAAGCTCATGCGAGTCCGCGCCGGGTGAGCCAGGCGCGACGGACCTCCTCGGCGAGGGGCTCTCTGAGCGAGCGAAGCGAGCGTACCCGAGACGAGGAGGTCCGGAGCGCCCTCAGAGCGCCCGCTCGACCTGCTCGGTCTCGTACGCCTCGAGCACGTCCCCCTCCTTGACGTCGGGGAAGCCCTCGACGACCACGCCGCACTCGTAGCCGGCCTCGACCTCGCGCACGTCGTCCTGAAAGCGCCGCAGCGACCCGATCCGCCCGTCGTAGACGACGGTGCCGTCGCGGACCACGCGCACCGGCACTCCGCGGCGCAGCGAGCCGGAGGTCACGTAGCAGCCGGCGATAGTCCCCACGCGCGAGGCGCGGAAGGTCGCGCGCACCTCGGCCTCGCCCACCGTACGCTCGACCTGCTCGGGCTCGAGCAGGCCCTCCATCGCCTGGCGCAGCTCCTCCATGGCCTGGTAGATCACCGTGTAGGTGCGGATCTCGACGCCCTCGCGCTCGGCGACGCGCGCGGCGTCCTGCACCGGGCGGACGTTGAACCCGACGACCACCGCGTCGGAGGCCGAGGCGAGCATGACGTCGGACTCGTTGATCCCGCCGACGGCGTCGTGGATCACGTTCACCGGCACCTGGTCCTGCGGCAGGCGCGCGATCTCGTCGAGCAGGGCCTCGAGCGAACCGGCGACGTCAGCCTTGACGACCAGGTTGAGATCGTTGGTCTCGCCGCGCTGGGCACGCGCGAACACGTCCTCGAGCGATACCCGGACGCCCTGGCGGCGGGCGATCGCCTCGGTCTTGAGCCGGGTCGCGCGCTCGCCGGCGAGCTGGCGCGCGCGGCGCTCGTTCTCGACCACGCGCACGGTCTCGCCCGCCTCGGGGACGCCGTCGAAGCCGAGGATCTCGACGGGCTCCCCGGGGACCGCCCGCTTGACGCGCTCGCCGCGAAAGTCGTGCATCGCGCGCACGCGGCCCCAGTGGGCGCCCGAGGCGAGCGCGTCGCCGACCTCGAGCGTCCCGCGCTGGATGAGCAGCGAGACGACCGGTCCGCGGCCCGGGTCGAGCCGCGACTCGATCACCGTGCCCGAGGCCTCGGCGTCCGGGTTGGCGCGCAGCTCCTGGAGGTCGGCGAGCGTGACCACGGTCTCGAGCACGTCGTCGAGTCCGTCGCCGAGCTTGGCCGAGACGTCGACGAACTCGGTGTCGCCGCCCCACTCGGCGGGGGTCAGTCCCACCTGCGCGAGCTCGCCGCGCACCCGGTTCGGGTCGGCGCCCTCCTTGTCGGTCTTGTTGACCGCGATCATGATCGGCACCTCGGCGGCGCGCGCGTGATCGATCGCCTCGCGGGTCTGGGGC
>DATHAN010000232.1:0-2775 GCA_035296645.1 Thermoleophilaceae bacterium | reverse complement strand
GTCGCCGGAGGCGTCGTCGGGCTGCTCCTGCTGTTCCTGGTCCTCGGCCTCACCGGCGGGGGTGGGAATGGCGCGCCGGAGGGCGGCGAGCGCGGCGAGCAGGCGGCCGACAGCGGCGAGCGGCGCGAGCCGCGCCGCCGTCGGGGGGCCCCGTCGCGACGGAGACGGCCGAAGACGGTCGTCCTCCGCGTCAATCCGGTCGAGGCGACCTACGTGTGCGTCGACCGGGGCGAAGGGGAAGCCCCGGTGTATGAGGGGAGCCTGAGCTCGTCGCGCACGTTCCGCGGCAGGCGGTTGCGCCTGAACCTCGGCCGCCCCTCGGCGCGCGTCAGCGCGAACGGGAGGCGGGTGCGGCTCGGCACGACGACGGCGTCGGTCGGCTTCTCGTTCACGCCGGGCAAGCGGCCACGGCCGCTCCCGCCCGCCGAACGACCGTGCGCCTGAGGACCGCCGCGCGGCGCGGGCCCGGCACGGCGTCGGCGCTCGCTGCGAGCGCCGTGGGACACGCGTGAGCGCGCGCGCCGGCATCGTCGTCACCGGCACCGAGGTGCTCGCGGGGCGCGTCCGCGACCGCAACGGCCCCTGGCTCGCCGACCGGCTCGTCGAGCTCGGCGTGGACCTCGCGCACACCACGATCTGCGGCGACCGGCCGGCGGACCTCGAGGCACAGCTCCGCTTCATGGTCGAGCAGGGCGTCGACCTGATCGTGACGACCGGCGGTCTCGGCCCGACCGCCGACGACCTGACGGCCGAGGTCGTCGGCCGCTTCCAGGGTCGCGAGCCGGTGCTCGACGAGGAGCTCGAGCGGCGGATCGCCGCGATCGTCGAGCCGATGCTGCGGCGCTGGCGCAACCTCGACCAGGCGGCGATCGAGGCCTCGACGCGCAAGCAGGCGACGGTGCCCGAGGGAGCGACGGTTCTCGGGCCTGCGGGAACCGCTCCCGGCCTGGTCGTGCCTCCGACGGACGGGCGCCCCGGCCCTACCGTGGTCGTCCTGCCCGGGCCGCCGCGCGAGCTCCACCCGGTGTGGTACGAGGCGGTCGCGACGGAGTCGTTTCGGACCGCGATCGTCGACCACACCCGGTACGAGCGGCGGATGCTGCGCCTGTTCGGCATCCCCGAGTCGGAGATCGCCGAGACCCTGCGCGTGGGGGAGGGGCGCATCGCCGGCCTCGACGCGCTCGAGGTGACGACCTGCTTGCGCCGCGGGGAGCTCGAGGTCGCCGCGCGCTACGAGCCTCCCGCGGAGCCGGCGTGGGAGGGGCTGCTCGAGCTCGTGCGCGAGCGCCACGCGCGCCAGCTCTTCTCCGACGACGGGACGAGCGTCGACGAGCACGTCGCCGCGCTGCTCGTCGAGTCGGAGCGGACCGTCGCGGTCGGAGAGTCGTGCACGGGCGGGGAGATGGCCGCTCGCCTCACCGGCCCGGACGGGGCGTCGGCCTACGTCGCGGGCGGCGTCGTCTCGTACTCGAACGCCGCGAAGGTGGGCCTGCTCGGCGTCGACCGAGGGCTGATCGAGCGCCACGGCGCCGTCTCTCCCGAGGTGGCGAGCGCCATGTCGGCGGGGGCCCTCGAGCGCTTCGGCGCGGGCGCGGCGATCGCCATCACGGGGGTCGCCGGGCCGAGCGGCGGCACGGAGCGCAAGCCGGTCGGATACGTGTGCTGGTCGGCGCGGCTCGCCGGCGGCGGCGAGCTCGCGCGCGACGTGCGGCTGCCCGGCGAGCGCGCCGACGTCCGCGACCGCTCGACCACGGTGGGGATGCACCTCCTGCGGTGGCTTCTGCGCGGCGAGGATCCGCCGCTGTAGGGAGGCGGCTGGTTGCCGTCCCTTGCGGGCGTACTCGGCGGCGCGCTGACCGCTGAAAAGCCCCCTGCCCGCGCGCGCCTCTTCATCGCGCTCGACCTCCCCGAGGAGCCGCGGCGTGCCCTCGCCGCCTGGCGCGACCGCGCGCTCGCCGATTGCCAGGACCTCCGCCCGGTGCCCCTCGACGCCCTGCACATCACGCTCGTCTTCCTCGGCAATCGGCTCGAGCAGGAAGTCGAGACGGTGGTCGAGCACGGGCTCCGAGCGGAGGTGGCCGACCTCCCGGCCCCGGTCCTCGTCCCGACCGAGGTCGTGCCCATACCGCGCCGCCGCCCCCGCCTGTTCGCCCTCGACCTCGCGGACGGTGACGGGGGCGCGCAGGCGGTACACGCCGCCGTCTCGCGCGCGCTGACCGCCGCCTCGCTCTACGAGCCGGAGAGGCGACCGTTCTGGCCCCACCTCACGCTGGCGCGCGTCCGGGGCACCCGACGTCGCAGCCCCCCTGGCCGCGACGTCCCCGCCCTTCGAGCGGCGCCGCCTCCCGCCGCACCGCTGATCTGCGATCGCGTCACCCTCTACCGCTCGCATCTCTCGCCGCACGGGGCGCGCTACGAGCCGCTCGCACGAACCCGGCTACGCACCGCAATGGCGGACTGACCGTCAGCTCGGGGCAAGGTCGTCACCGCCCCGAAAATCCGGTCGTCGTGGGCAGTCTCGCCTCCGTCGCGGAGATGTCACGCAACCGTTGCACAGGTCACCCACGCCGTCCGATCCGCCCTCTAGCTTGCCCTGGGCTACGAGACCAGAAGAAGCGGAGAGCCAGGAGCCACCCATGGAGAAGGACCAGGAGAAGTCAGCGAAGGCCCGTGAGGCGGCCCTCGGCAGCGCCCTCACCCAGATCGAGCGCGAGTTCGGCAAGGGCTCGATCATGCGCATGGGCGACGAGCGGGCCGCCGTGCGCGTCGCCGCGA
>DATHAN010000231.1:0-13087 GCA_035296645.1 Thermoleophilaceae bacterium | reverse complement strand
ACGCCGTGGTCGCCCTCCCGGACTGAGGGCGGCGGTCCGGCGCCGCGTCCCGGCGCCTCAGCTCGTGCGCGCCTTGCGCGCGAACACGATCAGGTTGTCGAGCGCACGGCGCCCCGACGGGTCGGCCGGACCCGTGCACGTGACCAACCGGAGCTCTCGGTGGCGGGTCTTGCCGTACACGCGCTTCGTGGGGAACTGCGCCTTGGGGTGCTGCTCGGAGCGCGTGACCACGAACGTCGCGACCACGCCGTTGTCGCCGAACCAGTGCACGCGGTCGCCGCGGCGGAGCTTGCGGAGCTCGTAGAAGACCGCGGGCGCCGTCCGCGAATCGACATGGCCGGCGAGCACCGCAGCCCCGCGCTCGCCCGGCTGAGGCCCGCCCTCCCAGACGCCGACCTCGCTGTAGTCCTTCGGGACCTCGAGCGAGCCGTCGCGCTCGAGGCCGAGGTCGATCACGTGCGCCTTGACGTCGATCTTGGGGATCTCGAGCCGCGGGCGCGGGACCCGGCCGCGGGCCCGGGCGGGATACGAGCCATCTCCGCCGCCGCCGCCCGAGCCCAGTCGGGCCTGCTCGCCGATCAGCCACACCGACAGGGCGACCGCGACGGCCACCCCGGCCAGGATCGCCAGCCACGAGATGCGGCGCCGCAGCGCGGCGCTCATCGCGCGGTGGCGACGGTCGCGCTCAGCTCAGGCGACCCCGCCGCAGGCCGAGCAGCCCGCCGACGATGAGCGCGAGCGCGAGGGGAGGCCCGGCCACCTTGGCGACGTCCGCCGCGGTGCCGCCCCCGGAAGGCAGGGTGCCGCCGCCGCCGGTCTCCACGCCGCCGTCGGGGACGCTGCGCACCTCTCGCACCTCGGTGAAGGTGTCCTCGCACGCCTCACCGTCGCCGTCGGAGTCGAGGTTGTTCGGGTCATTGAGGTCCTCGTCGAGAACGGCCTGGGCGTCCTCCTGGGTGCTGAAGTCCTCGCAGCTGAACTCGTCGACGCTGGTGTCGTCGACCCGGAAGTCGTCGCGCCGGTGGCGCGGCTCGCGGAACCTCCGCGTCTGGGTGACGTGGGCGTCGGTGTCGCCGTCCTCATCGCTCTGCTGGATGACCCGCTCCTGGCCGCCGGCGCATACGTCCCCCGCGCTGGCCGAGCCATTGCCCGCGGAGACGCCGCCGTCCGAGCTACAGCTCTGCGAGATGGACGCCGACTGGTCATCCTGCGCGGCCGCCGGTGCGGCCGGGACCACCAAGAGGAGGCACACCGCCGCGGCAAGGGTTAGCCGGGCTCGCGATCCGACGTTGGCAGTCTCGCTCATGTCACTCATCCCCCTCCGTGGTGCGGGTCCCCGCCAGCTTACCCCCCGAGAAGCGGTTTGCGCAAGTGGTAACCGGTGGCGACGGCGCGCGCCCATCTAGCTCACCACCTGCGGCAGACCGCCGAACAGGCGCGGATCGTTGGTTATCACCGCGTCGGCCCCGAGCTCGACGAGGCGCTCGAGCCGGCGACGGTCGTCGACCGTCCACACGTAGAGCTCGCCGCCCGCCGCGTGCACGGCGCGGACGAGCTGGGCGCTCACGAGCATCCAGTGGGCGACGACGGCCTCGCATCGGCCGGCGGCGAGCATCTTCCCGGCACGACCCGGCAGGCGGGCGCGCAGGTAGCGGGCGACGGCGTACGCCGGGAGCGCCCAGCGGCGCTGCGTATAGTCGTGGCGCACGCGCGGCACCGACCACCCGCGCGGCACGCCGGGGGCGAGCTCGCCCACGCGCGCGAGGCTCTCGGTGTGCATCGAGGAGATGAACGAGCGCTCCAGCAGCCCGCGCGAGCGCAGAGCCTCCACCACCTCGCGCTCGAAGCCCCGGTGCTTGAGGTCGGCATCGAGCTCGACGCTCGAGTAACGGTCGCCGGCGAGCAGGTCGAGCCCCTCGTCGAGGGTTAGCGGGTGGCGGCGACGGGTGTCCTCGGGATCGTGGGCGAGGACGATGCGCCCGTCGCGGCGGCGCAGGAGGTCGAACTCGATCATGTCGACGCCCGCCTCGACCGCGGCCTCGAAGCTCGCGCGGGTGTTCCCCGGGGCGAGCGCGTCGGCGCCCTTGTGCCCGACGCGCTTGATCCCGCGCCGCGCCGTCGCGGTCATCGCTGACACGTGGGGCACCAGTAGGTCGTGCGGTTGTCGTCGCCCTGGCCGCGCTCCCGGACCGGCGTCGAGCAGGCGCGGCACGGCAGGCCGCCGCGGTCGAACACCCACGTGTCGCGCCCCGGGCCGGGCGCCGGTCGGGCGCCGGTCGGCTCGAAGGTCACGATCCGCCCGCCGCGCTCGACCGAGCGCCGCATGAGGGGGCGCACGGCCTCGAGGATGGCGAGCGCCTCGGCGTCGGCGACCTCGCCGGCCCGCCGCCACGGGTCGATCCGCGCGAGGAAGCAGCCCTCCGACTTCCACACGTTGCCGATCCCCGCGAGGTTGCGCTGGTCGAGCAGGGCGTCGCCGATCCCGCGCGTCGGGTCGTCCTCGCGCAGCCGGCGCAGGAGCGCGCGCGCGTCGAACTCCGCGGTGAGGACGTCGGGCCCGAGCCCGGCGATGCGCGCGTCCGAGCGGGCGCGCCCGTCGGTCATGAGCTCGAGCACCGGCCCGTCGAACTGGACCACCTCGTGCTCGCGCGTGCGCAGCACGAGCCACGCGCGGCGCCGCGAACGGTGCCAGCGCTCGCCTCGCCGGTAGACCCGCCAGGCGCCGCCCATGCGCAGGTGCGAGTGGATCGTGAGATCGTTGTCGAAGCGCACGAGCAGGTGCTTGCCCTTCGCGTCGACGGCGTGCACGGCCCGGCCGCTCAGCCGCTCGGCCCAGCGGTCGAGGCGGTGGCGCGGCTGCGGGGTCTCGATCGCCACGACCTCACGCCCCACGAGCGCCGCCGCGAGCTGCCTGGCGGCGCTGTGGATCGTGTCGCCCTCGGGCATGGGTGAAGCCTAGGCGGCGCCCGAGCGGCGCGCGCCCGGTCTAGGACGGCGGGGGGCCAGGGCTACCCTCGTGGCGGATGCGACGTCCCTCCGCCGTCGGAGCCGCGACGTACGCACTCCTGGCGGGGATCGTCGCCGCCGGGCTGGCCCTGCGCGTATGGAACATCGACCACGGGCGGCCGTTCGTCTTCAACGTGGACGAGGCGTCGCACTTCGCGCGCCGCGCGGTGACGATGCTCGCCCGCGGGACGCTTGACCCCGGCTACTACCAGAACCCCTCGGCGTTCACCTACCTCGTGTACGCGGCCGTCCGACTGGCGCTCGACGAGGGAGAGGTCGTCCGCCGCTTCGCCACCGACCCGACCCAGGTGGTCGTGGTCGGCCGCGCGGTCGCCGCCCTGCTCGGGGTGGCGGGTGCGGTGGCCGCGTTCGCCCTCGGGCGCCGGCTGTGGGACGCGGCGACCGGGCTCGTCGCCGCGGCCATCGTGGCCTTCGCCTTCCTGCCCGTCGCCTTCTCGCGGCTCGCGCTCACCGACGTCGGCACGCTCGCGCCGGTGGCGGTGGCCGTGCTGGGGTCAGTGCTCGCGCTCGAGCGCGGGAGGCTCCAGGACTTCGCCCTGGCCGGGGTCGGCGCGGGACTGGCCGCGGGGTTCAAGTACACGGCCGGGCTCGTGCTGGTCGCGCTCCTCGCCGCGGGCGTGCTGCGCTGGCGCGCCGAGCGCGGCCGCGAGCCGCTCGTCGGGCTCGCGGTCGGCGCCGTCGCAGCGGCGGGTGCGTTCCTCGTGACCACGCCCTTCGTCGTGCTCGAGCTTGCGACGGCGAGCCGGCAGCTCGGCGCGCAGGCCACGGCCGCGGGTGAGCCAAAGCTGGGCCAGGCCGGCGACTCGCCGGTGGCGTACTACCTCGACTCGCTGACGTGGGGGCTCGGCTGGGTCCCGGCGCTCGCCGCGGCCATCGGCGCCGTGGTCGTGGCGCGCCGCGAGGCCGGGCGGGCAGTCGTATTGCTCGCGTTCCCGCTCGCGCTGTTCGGCTACCTCTCGACCCAGGAGCGGTTCTTCGGCCGCTGGCTGCTCCCGGCGTATCCGGTGCTGGCCGTGCTCGCCGCCGTCGCGCTCGTCACAGTCGCGGCGTGGCTCGCCCGTTTGGTCGCGCCGGGGCGAGCGAGGTGGCTCGCTCCCGCGATCCTGGCCGCGCTCGCCGCCCTCACACTCGCCCAGCCGCTCGCCGCCGACTGGCGCAGCGGCCGTGTGCTCGGGCGCGAGGACACCCGCGCGCTCGCGCGCGCGTGGCTCGCAAGCCACTACCCGCCGAACCTCCGCGTGACCATCGAGCCCGAGGTGCCGCCCCTCTTCTTCCGCCAACCCGGCGTCGGCCCCCCGCTCTTCCGGCGCGACTTCGAGCTCGTCGCCAAGGCGCGCGGGCTCGGCTACTCCGACACGCTCTCCCCCGCGACGCTCGACCGCTACCGCGCCACGGGGACGTGCCTCGTGGTCACCCTCGGATACGTCCGCGGGCGCGTCGAGCGCGACGAGGATCCGGACGCGGCGGAGTACTACGGCGCGCTCGAACGCGAGTCGCGGGTCCTCTGGCGGGCGCTCCCCCAGCGCGCGGGCGCCGAGCCGCTGCGCTTTCACTTCGACCTCTCCTACAACGGCTACCCGCCCGGCCTCGAGCGGCCGGGCCCGGAGGTCCGGATCCTCCGGCTCGACCGCTGCCGCCAGCGCTTCGGGCCGCTCTCCCCGGACGAGCGCCGGGCCGTGGCCGGCGAATAGCCTGCCCCCGCACGTGACCGCCGCCTCCCCCACCCTCCGGCGCGCGGGAGCGCGCGCGCTGCCCGCGGGAGCCGCCGGGCGGTACTGGCTCGCGGTGGGCGTGCTGACCCTCGTGGCCGCCGGCCTTCGCATCCCGTCGCTCGGCGGCCCGAGCCTGTGGTTCGACGAGGCGGTGACGCTCTCGCTCGTGCGCAGGGACCTCGGCTCGATGCTCGCCCTGCTGGCCGAGAGCGAGTCGACGCCGCCGCTCTACTACCTCGTTGCGTGGGCGTGGGCGCGCCTCGCCGGCGACTCCGAGGCGATGGTCCGGGGACTGTCGGCGCTCGCCGGCGTGGCGGTGGTTCCCGTGGCGTACGCGGCGGGGGCCCGCCTCGCCACCCGCCGCGTCGGCTTCGCGCTCGCCGCGGTGTGCAGCGTGAGCCCGCTGCTCGTGTGGCACTCCCAGGACGCGCGGGCGTACTCGCTGCTCGTCCTGCTGAGCGCGCTCACCTTGCTCGCGGTCGGGCGCGCGGCCGACGCCGGCCGCGGACGCGACCTCGCGGCGTGGGCGATCGCCTCGATCCTCGCCCTGGCCACGCACTACTTCGCCGTCTTCCTCGTGCTCGGCGAGGCGATCTGGCTGCTCGCGCGGGTGCGCCGGCGCCGGCGCGTCGCGCTCGCCGCGGGAGCGGTGGTCGCAGCCGCCGCCGCGCTCGCCCCGCTGGCGCTCCAGCAGCGGGGGCACGGCGGCGCGGCGTGGCTCGCCGCGCGGGGGCTCGGGGGACGGGTCGAGAGCCTGTGGACGCACTTCGCCGCCGGCTACGGCTCGGCGCCCGCGGAGATCTCGAGCTACGAGCTCCCCACCCCGACCGGCCTCACGATCGCCGCGGCGGTCCTCGCCGGAGTGGCGATCGTGCTGGCGGTCGCGCTCGCCTTCGCGGGTCGCTGGCTGGGCGGGTCGGCGGCCGGGGAGCGATCGCCCGGGGCGGACGCCGTGCGCGGCGAGCGGCGCGGGCTCGCGGCGGCCGCGGTGCTCGTGGCCACCGCCATCGGCCTCCCGCTCCTGCTCGCGCTCGCCGGCACCGACTACGTCTTCTCGCGCAACCTGCTGCCGGGGTGGCTGGCGCTGGCGCTCGCCGTCGCGCTCGGGGTCGGCGCCCGGCGCGCGGGAGCGGCGGGCGCCGCGCTGGGCCTGGCGCTGTGCGGCGTGCTCGCCGCGATCACGCTCTCCGCCGCGGCGGCGCCGCGGACCGGCCCCGACGACTGGAGCCGCGTCGGCCGGGCGCTCGGCGACCCCCGCGAGGCGCGCGTCGTCCAGGCGCCCGCCGCGATCGCCATGCCGCTCGCCCTCGACCGACCGGGGCTCGTGACGGTGGCGGCGGCCGGGCGGCGCGTTCGTGAGGTGGTCGTGCTCCTGCGCGGCGCGCGACGCCACCGCCGCCGACCGCCGGCGCCCGGGTTCGAGCTGCTCGGCCGGCGCACCGTCGGCCGCTCGTTCACGCTCTTTCGCTATCGCAGCGCGCGTCCGGCCCTGGTCACCCCCGGAACGATCACGCTCGACAAGCCGCTGCGCCAGCGCCGGACCGCCGTCCTGCTCGACGACGTGGCGGCGGCACGGCGGCGCCCGGGCGGCACGGAGCCCCCGCGCCTTCGCTTCTGCGCGCCTGCGACCGGCGAGCTGCGCGTCGTGTCCGTCACCACCGCGTGCGCGGAGGCCTTCCCGCGCCCTCGCGTCGGGGCACCGTCACGCGGTGCGACCGCGCGCTAGCCGGTGACGCCCGCGCCCGAGCCCCCGTCCTCGGGAACCCCGTAGCGCGTCGACAGCTTCGACAGCGGCATCTCGGCGGCGAAGCCGTCCTCGAGCCGCGGGAGTAGCCAAAGGTGGACCATCTTGCGAAGGCCGGGACGGCGAGTCTGCCTGTTGTGGTGGAGGTGCCACGAGAAGAGGGGGCCCGGCTGCGCGGGGTTCGCCACTCGGCGCGGGATGCGGTAGATGTAGGCGATCAGGACCGGCTTGCCGTCGGGGTTCTTCCAGTACATGAGCGACTCGGGCCGCTCGGGGTTGATGTAGTCCCGATCCTTCTGGTAGCCGAGATTGGTGAGGTGCCAGAAGTCGAGGTCCCTCTGGGCGGCGTAGCTGCGCGGGAGGAACTCGTAGCCCGCGGCGCGGGCGGCCTCGATCGTCGGGAAGCGACGCCGCGCCGCGGCCAGCGCCCGATCGAGGTGGTCCCTGCCCCATTGCCTCTGAGGTGCGGTGGCGGTGGCCAGGTTCATCCCCGAGTGCCCGTGGCCGCCCGCGCCGTGGCCGTGACCCGCGGCCTCGCCGCTGATGAGCCCCGCGCCGACGAGCCCCGCGGCCACCAGGCTCGCCGCGGGGGCGACCCGGACGGCCCGCGACCGGAGCGACGGCAGCGTCAGCCCGACGAGGACGACCTCGAAGACGAGCGCGCCGATCGCCACCGGATCGCGCCACTCGCCGAGGTGATCCTCGATCTGCGGCAGGCCGATCGTCCGGCTCCACACGAAGCCGACGAGCGCCGTGCCCGCCAGCGCGCCGGCCGCCGGCCACGCGAGCTCGGGCATGAC
The DNA here is from genome assembly GCA_035296645.1 of Thermoleophilaceae bacterium. GTDB lineage: Bacteria > Actinomycetota > Thermoleophilia > Solirubrobacterales > Thermoleophilaceae > JACCUC01. The sequence goes on along the minus strand of DATHAN010000231.1, from coordinate 5,804 downwards.
GCCGCGAGCGAGCAGGACGGCGAGCGCCAGGCTCGCGGCCGCGAGCAAACCGAACAGCACGGCGATGTAGGGAGCGTCCTGCCAGTGTCCGGGCAGGTCGAGCAGGTGCGCGGCGGCGATGCCGATCAGGCAGAAGACGCCCGCGGTCACCGACCTGTGGTCGTCCAGGGGCTGCTCGCCCCTCGCCATGTTCACCGTGCGCGCCGACATCCTCTGAGCGCGCGAGGCTAGCCGCGACCGAGGTCGTCGCCCAGACCGGGCTAGGCTCTCCGCCCCGATGTCCGCCGGGCCGAGACCGGGAGACGCGCCCGGGAAGACGGAGCCCGCGGACGAGCGGTCGCCCCGCACGCACCCCCCGCGGAGCGAGATCGGCGCCCGCACGGAGATCCGGCCGCCCACGCGTCCCCCGGCCGCGCGCCTGGCGCCGGTCCTCACCGTGGCGGGACTGGCCCTGCTCGGCATCGCCTTCGAGCTCGTGTACGGGCAGGCCCCGCTCTACACCGGGAACCAGCACACCTACGTCCTGCACGGCCTCGCCCAGGCCGGCGTCGGGCTGCTGCCGCTCGACTGGCAGGCGAACACCGTCGACCCCACGCCGGCGACCAGCGTGCTGGTCGCCGCCGCGGCGGGCCTCGGGAGTGAGTGGCTGCTGATCCTCCTCCACGTCGGGCTGATCGGCGCCTACGGGGTCGCGCTCGTCGCCATCGGCGTCAGGCTGCTCCGGCTCGACGGCCTGCCGCGCCGGCTCGTGTTCGTGGCGCTCCTGCTGTTCGTCCACTCATGGGTGGCCGCGCGCCTCGGCCTGCCCGACGACATCCGGTCGCTGGCTAGCAAGGGCCTCGCCGGCCAGTACGCCCCCGGGCTCACCTTCCAGCCGAGCCTGTTCGGCGTCCTGATCGTCGCCTCGCTGCTCGTCTACGCCCGCGGGCGGTTGCTCGCGGCGGTGGCGCTCGCGTCCGCGGCCGCGATCTTCCACCCCACCTACCTGCTGAGCGCCGTCGTGCTGTGCGGCGCCTATCTGGCCGACGTGTACGCGCGCTCGCGCGACTTCCGGACGGTCGCCCAGGCGGCGGCGCTCGCCACCGTCCTGCTCGTGCCGGTGGCGGTGTACGCGCTCGTCGCCTTCGCTCCGGCGCCGGGCGGCGCGCACGAGGCGGCCCAGAACGTGCTCGTCGACTACCGCATCCCCCACCACGCCAAGCCGTCGAAGTGGTTCGCCCCCGACGACGCATTGCGCCTCGCGATCGTCGCCGGAGGCCTGCTCGTGGCGTGGCGAACGGTGCTCTTCCCGGTGCTCGCGCTGTCCGTCGCGGCGGCGGCGGCGCTGACCGCGGTGCAGCTCGCCACGGGCAGCGAGACGCTCGCGCTGCTCTTCCCGTGGCGGGTGTCGGTGTGGCTCGTGCCCGTCAGCGCGGCGCTGCTCCTCGCCGCGGCGACGCGGGCGGTGTTCGCGCTCGGTGGTGCGCTCGGGCGACTCGCCGCCTGGAGCAGCCCGGCCCGCGCCGCGCGGCTCGAAAGCTCGGGCAGGGCGGCCATCGGTGTCCTCGCGGGGCTGCTGATCGCCGTGTCGCTCGTCGCGGGGCTCCCGCAGATCGGCCGGCTGAGCGCAGAGCCGCGGCGCGGGCCGGCCGCGGCGCTCGTCGCCGGCGAAGCGAGGCCGGGCGCCATCTTCCTCATCCCGCCCCGGCTGCACGAGTTCCGGGTCGACGCCCAGGTCCCGGTCTACGTCGACTACAAGTCGAACCCGTACGAGGACCTCGAGGTGCTCGCATGGCGCGACCGGCTGCGCGCGGCCACGCGCGTCTATCGCCGCGGGCGGATCGAGTGCCGGCGGGCCGCCGCGCTCGCCCCCCGCGCGCGCATCACCCACGTGGTGACCGAGGGGCGGATGCGCGGCGAGCGGTGTCCGGACCTGACCAGGGTGCGACGGACCGGCGCGCTCACGCTGTTCCGGGTCGCGGGCGCGGGTTAGGGAGCGACCCGCTCCGGCTCGCGCTCCTCGGGGCCCGAGCCGCTCGCGGCCACGCCGCTCGCCGCACGTGAGGCGGGCAAGCGACCGGCGGCCGCGTCGACCGTGGTGCCGCCCGGGCGGGGGCCACGCAGGAGCCCGTACGCGACCGCGAGCCCCGCGAGCGCCACGCCGAGCGCCAGCAGCGCGAGCTCAAGCAGCGGCAGCGCGCCGTGGGCGACCGCGGGCCTCGCCGAGCCGCCGGCCGCGACGATGCGCGCGCCGGCCGAGGCGTCGATGCCGAGCAGCGGGGGGGCGAGCACGGCCAGCGCCGCCCACCCCGCGGCGGCTAGCACGCCGAGCAGCGCCTGGCGGCCCGAGACGACGAGTCCCGCGCGCGCGGCCGCGGCGCCGGCCAGCGCGAGCGCCGCGCCGACGCCGAGCACGAACGGCGCCGCGGCGACCCACCCCTCGCCGATCCCCAGCGCACTCACCACGGTCGCGCCAAACCGGCCGGCGGCCAGCGCCACCGCCCACGCGCCCGTATCGGCCTCGTTCTCGATCAGCGGGTCGACGATCGTCGCCACCGCCATCGTCACCGCGGACACGAGCGCCAGCCCGATCGCCGGACCGGGGAAGCGCCGCAGCGCAAGCGCCAGCGGTACGCCGAGAAACGGCAGCATGGTGATCAGGAAGCGCGGACCCGGCACCTCGCCGCCGAACGGCAGCCAGTAGCCCGCGTTGTAGACCACGAACCCGAGCGCCACGGCGCCGCTGGTGAGCGCCTCGGCTCGGCGGCCGCGGCGGGCGAGGAGGACGACGCCCGGCACCGCGAGCACGACGATCGGAGCCAGCGTGAGCAGCCCGCGCGAGGAGAAGAGGAGCTCGACGGCCACCGCCGGGCTCGGCGGGCCGATCCCGAAGAACCCGGCCTCGTGCGCCTTGAGGTCGGCGTAGGCGAGGTGCGTCGGCGAGTCGAAGGCCCACGTGTTGTAGGCGAGCAGCGGTAGCACCCCGGCGACCGCGCCGCCCGGGTAGGCGAGCCCCCGGCGGGCGCGCTCGAGCAGCCGCGCCGTTCGCGTCGCCGACGCGGCCACCGGTCCGCGCGCGATGGCGAGCGCGCCGAGCGCGATCCCCACGAAGGCGAGCGGGTACTCCGTCGTCACTCCGAGCCCGACAAGCGCCCCGGCGGCGGCGAGCGGCCACAGCCGCGGCGGCCCCTCGCGCTCGTGCCACAGGAGGGCGAACGCCGCGAAGCCGAGCGCGGCCGAGAGTGCGTGCGAGAAGAGCATGGTCGAGAACGGCAGCAGCAGACTGCCGGCTCCGAGCGCGACCGCGGCCGGCGCGCCGAGTCCCGGCTCGACGCGATCGCCGAGTCGCCGGACGAGCAAGAGGATCACCGCGAGCGGAAGCAGCGCCGCCCACAGGCCGAGCGCCCAGATCGCCTCGCCCTCTCGCCTGATCACCTCCGCCCGCGCCGCCGCCTCGGGGACGCCGACCGCGTCGAGAGCGGCGTAGGCCGGGACCGAGAGCAGCGCCAGCCCTGGGGCGCGGCTCGAGTACCAGTGCCCGTCGTGACGGGCCTTGTCGCCCGTCCACCCCTGGTAGGCGTCGATCTGCGGCGTCCCGGCGGCGAGCGACTTCGTGAGCGCGTAGTGCGAGGTCTGGTTCCAGCCGGTCCCCTGGATGACCGCTCCTGCCGCCAGGAGGAGCGCGAGGATGGCGAGCAGCCCGAGACGGCGGCGCACCCGGTCGACCGGCGCGGCGGCGCTCATGGCTCGATCCGCGCCGCCGGGCGCGGCTCGACGTGGAAGACGACCGTCTCGCCCAACCACTCGCGGTGCAACCCGAGGCCTGCGGTCGGGCGTGCGAGGATCCGGCGCACCTCGCGCTCGCCCGCGCCCGGCGCGCGGGCCGCCTGCTCGCGGGAGCGCACCGGGCGCCGTCCGGCGGGCGGGAAGGGCAATCGGTCGAGGCCGCGATGGACCACGACGGTGCGGATGCCCATCCGCCGCAGGAGCGCGACCGAGCGCGGGTCGGGGAAGCGGCGCACGGCTCTGCGGAGGCGGGTCAGCGGGGGCAGCGAGAACGTGCTCACTCCGTTGGCGATCTGCGGGAAGCCCTCGGTCGACCACAGCATGTACAGGCGGTCGTAGACGTCGTTGCTCGGCAGGTGCAATTGTGGGTGCGGCTGCGAGAGGACACGGGCGGGAGCGGGCGGCGCCGTGGGGTGCGGCACGCGGCCCGCTCCGTCGAGCAGGACGAGACCCACGAGCGCCACGGGCACGACCGCGAAGGCCGCGGACCCGAGGGCCGGCCCGCGCGACCGCTCGCGCGCCCCCTCCGCGGCGCGCACGAGCGCGTGCGCCCCGGCCCCCGCGAGCAGCGCGAGCCCGAGCGAGGTGGTCGTGGTCAGGCGGCCCGGCGTCCGCACCGCATCCCACCCCGGCGCGAGCCCGTACAGCCAGCGGTACCCGAGCCAGCCTCCGGCGAAGCCGAAGCCGATGGCCAGGACCGCCACCGCCAGCGTCCCGGCCGCAAGGCCGAACCGGAGCTTGCGGGAGTACGGCGAGCGGCGAGCGACCACCCCGAGCAGCGCGAGCACGACGATCGCCGCGCCCGGGAAGAGCGACGACTCCCGCGTCGCCCGCAGGCTCTCGCGCACCGGCGCGGTCGCCGCTCCCCAGACGCGGCTTTCCGGGGGCGCGGCGAGGTAGCCCCGCAGCGGCGGCGAGTAGTGACGAACCTGGTCGGCGCTGCGCTCGGCGCTCGCGTAGGTCTCGGCCACGCGCAGGTACGGGCGGGCCTGGACCGCCCCGACGGCCGCGACGAAGACCAAGCCGACCACGGTCGCGGCGATCACCGGCCGCGACGCGGCGGGGCGAAGGCGCCGCCGCGCGGTCGCCAAGACGATGACCCCGAGCACGCCGAGCAGGTAGACGAGCTGGAGCCCGAGCGTGAACCCGAGGCTGAGCTGCCATGCGGCCACGAGCCAGCCGGCGGCGACGAGCCCCGGACGGCGGCGCCGGTACCCCCGCAGGAGCAGGAACACGGCGAGCGGGATCCCTCCGCTCGAGACCACGTGCAGGTGCCCGTTCATCGCCAGCCGGAAGGGCGCGTAGGCGAACGCGGCGCCGGCGACGGCGCTGCCCGCTCGCCCCGCTCCCAGCTCGCGGGCGAGCAGGAACACGCCGGCGAACGGAAGCGCCTGGGCGAGCAGGAACAGGAGGTTGTAGCGAACGAGCGCGGCCGCCGGGCCGTCGCCGACGAGGGTCGCGGGCGCGTACCCGATCAGCGAGTCGGAGAAGGCGAGGCTGTCGGGCAGCGGGTAGAACGCGTTCGCATGGAAGAAGGCGAGCGGCTGGGTGAGGAGAGCGTGCCCCTCCCACGCCACCTGCCACGCGGTGCGGATCGGGTCGCCGAGGTCCTGGGCGACGTCGCGGTCGAGGTGGAGGACGAGCGGCCAGGTGGTCACCACCGCGAGCGCGACCGCGCCGGCCAGCACGAGCAGGAGCTCGCGGCCGCGTATGGCAGGTGACTCCTCGCCGGCGGCCGGCTCTCGCGAGGGCACATCCGCGGGCCGGCGGACCGGCGCGTGCCATGGCTTGGCTTTCGTGGCCGGTGAATGCTGCGTCATCGGGGAGACGGCCGGGAGCACCCGCCGAACCGCGCGTGACGAAGCGTCCCGACCCGGCGAAAACGGCGAGGCGCCGATCGGACGCCGGCCGGAGCCGGGCTAGTCTAGCCCGCCGTGCCGACCGCCTGGCTCATCCTTCCGACCTTCAACGAGGCCGGCAACATCGAGGCGCTGGTGCGGGCGACGCTCCCCGAGCTTGCCGCCTCCGCCGGCCCGGAC